>CAZTAR010000111.1:0-11841 GCA_964611695.1 uncultured Planctomycetaceae bacterium
CCGTAGGGTGTTTTTTGGGATGGATGCCTGCAGGGTGGTTGTTGTGAGGAGTGTGGACCAGCCGGTGATCCCCGTCGGCCACGGGAGGCCGACGCTACTGTGGGGCACCTTCGGCTCTTCGGTGTTGTCCTGAATGAGGATCGCTTCTTCGTCTTCCTATTTCGCGACATGCACATCGATTTCCGTAAAGAACGTGCCTTGGCCGACGTCCTCTGCAATCCACAGAAGGTGGCGAAACGGCCCGAATGACTCGCTGCCCATGGCCGGTTTCACCGATGATCCGTGGATACCGCCATCACCCAACTTCTTGGTATCGGCAATAGCCAGCAGCGTCCAGCCATCCGTCTCGCCGTGCTTGATACCTGGGGATGGCATTTCCTCGGCGTTCGATCCCCACAGGGAGAAGAATTGGGGGGCGCGATTGGCGCCATGCCATGAATAGGTGTTGATGGCCTCGATTGGCAGGCTGCGTTTGAGGTCAAGATAGAACCGGCCTTCGCAGTCATACCAGACACACCGCTGCGTGTCGTCGTTGTTTTGTGCATTGATGCCATCATTGAGGCGAGGCAAAGTATCCCCGACAACCCCGGAGCCGTGATGTGGCGTGAATTCCCCTTCACCAAGATAATAGTGAAATTCACAGCCGTTCCCCGTGGACTGATCCGCGTAGTCCGTGTTCACCGGCGTACCCATTGAGAGCTTATCAAAGACAATTTGCCGATCGGTCGACACGGAGCCAGCGGGTTCAACACCTTGAAAAACCGGCACGGGGGGCTTTGGATACATGTGGCGCAACTTGATCGATTCGTGTTCACTGTAATCGTCGTATAGGGGATGGGCCGGACGAGTGGCATCGTTCGCATTCGCTGAAACAGTCACGGCGAGCACCTTGATCCTTGGATTGTCGGGAAGCGTTAGCGTCTTTGCACCGCTTGGCAAGTCAAGCCCGTACTTGAACAGATAGCTGAATTGGTAGGCCTCATTACCCTTGTCCGGATCATGGCGGTGCGTGCAGAACCAAGCGATGGGATCGCGTTTGATGAATCCGGCCTTGATGCCGACGACCTTGCCCTCGCAACGGTAATCGACATCATTGAATTCGCGGTCCCACTCGCGATTGTCGCATTGCCCAACGAAGCCTGTCCATTTCTGCACTGAGAGATCGCGCGGCTGGTTGTCGATCAGGAACCGTCCAACCGTGTCCTCCGTTGCCGCAGCCAACAGATACACGCGGTTGTGCTCACCCTCCGGCAGGTCGATCTTCTGGCCTCGGCACGATAGGGCCTGGGGTTTCCCGCTGCCCGCAGCGCCGAGCTTGAACAGGATTCCATCACAGGCAATCTGCGACGGCAGCATCTCGGCGGGAATAGAGCGACCTTGATCGTCAAACTTTCCGGAAGACCGATCTCCATCGGTGCTCGCGATGCAGGCGTCGAAGTCGAGCGCAACGGGAGTGCTCGACGGCGGCTCGAACGAAACCGGCGGCTTGCCCAACCGAACGGCGAAGCTCCGCGGAGAATAGGGTGTCAAGTTCGTCACGAGTTTGCCATCTAGGAGTCGAGCATCGCCGATCCGGCGCTCCTGGCCGTCCACTTCGAACGCCTGGATCAGGCCATTGCCAAACTTGATTGCCACGTCTTTCGCACCGCGGCCCCACAATTCCTGCAATCGAATGATCGTCCAGTCTCCCTGCTCGGCCTGTTTGAAGGCACGGACGTCCACCTGCAGTGTGTTGACGCTCAACATGCGGAAGGTCTTTCCAAGCACACCGTCGTGGGCCTCGACCTGGAATGGAACCAACGGTTGGTTGAGCCGCCGTCCCTGCCACTCGCTGCGCCCGTCTCGCCAGTCACCCCCGTGGCCATACAGCGCATAGGTAATGTCGTGACGCCCCCAATCCTGGCTATGCTGGTCGAGATAGCCGCTTCGCACGCCCGGCGTGTAGAGTAACGTAAGCCGCACCTCGTTGTCGGTCGGCTTGTCCGATCCGAATTTGCAGTCCTCCAGCACCGACACGCCATACTTGCCACTCTCGTCGGTCAGGTCGAACCACTCATGCGACGGAACCTCGTACTTCTTCGGTTCGTTGTTCCCCCGATCGATCGTGCCCATGCCCAAGTTGTACGTTGCCATTAGGTTGGACACCTTCAACGGAAAGGCCGCCTTCAACGCGCACTCGGTGGATTGCCAGTCGATGTCGTTGACAAACTCGACACGCCGACCGGCGTCACCCAGAGCGAGTTGGATGTGCTGTGTGAAGAACGAGTCCCTGGCGCTCCGTTTGATCTCCCACGCCACGCGAACCGGTCCGCGTTCCACGATCCGCACCTCAGCCGCCCCCCCCACGACATCGATGGGAGGGTTCTGTCGGTCGGCCCAATCCATGTTCCAAGCCGGCCAGTTCCGCGGTTTCTCATGGGTGAAGACGAGTTGCGCCGGTTTGGCGAGCAACTCTCGGTTTTCGTCTTGCTTGTCAACAATGCTTGATACGTCACCAGCGTCATTAATCTTGATGCGGTAGTGTTCGTTTTCCGCAAGCTGATCGGAAATCTGCAAATGAGTGCTGTCCGAATACGGCTTCTCACTCGCTCGAATATCAAAGGTGGATACACTCAGTGACGGCACTCTCGCGACAAACAGAACCCTGATGGACTTGCCATTTCGCTTAAGAACCTGCGAAGGCGTTTCCTTGCCGGTTGGATCGAACACGCGAACCGATGTCGGCGGTTCGTCATCGAACAGCACGGTGGCTTCCACCAAGTCCTCTCGCTCGATCGCCAGAGGGTTGTACACGACGAGTGGCCGACCTTTGACGCGTGTGTCCATCGCCCGCGCGATTGCCCCGATCGAATCCTGCAGCACGGACGCGAATCCGTTGGCCGCGATGATTTCATCATTCCAGGAAAAGAGGTAGGCGCTCGGAATACTGGTGCCTGGCAGGATGTCGTGCATCTGGTTGGCAAGCAAGCGAATCCAAGATGTGTTGATCTTCTCTTGCGGGTAACGAGCGCTTCCGAGCCAGTGCGCCACGACCGCCGCCCGTTCGGCCGCATCGGCCAGGATCTCGTTCTTGCGATTCCACCGCTTCATGGCGGCCTGCGACGTCAGCGTGCCGGCCGAGTGTTCCGTCAGTAGCAGATCACCCTTATAGCGCGGCAATCGATCGCGCTGCTCAGACGTGATATCTTTGTACATCTGGTCTGATGAAACGAGCGCGACCTTGATCTTGCCATCCTTGTTCCCGGTGCTCGCCACATAGTTCGCGACGTCCTTCGCCTTCGGAGCGCCGCCCATGTCACCAACGCCGTAGTAATGGAAATCCGCCCAGACGCCGAATTGCTTGCCATTCTCGTTGATCCGCTCCACCCATTGGGGGCTGAGGTCGACACGTCCTTCGACCGCGCCGACATAGGCCCCGGGATCAAATGCCGCAATGACCGATTTTCCATCGAGACCCTCCCACACACCGATCTTGAACGGAATGCCGGCCGCCGAGCCCCATGTCAATTTTTGCGTCGAGAAACCCAACAGACCACAGTGCGCCCAAATGGACGGCATCGACGCCTGGAAACCAAAGCAGTCCGGCAACATGTAGTCCGCGCTCTCCTTGCCAAACTCGCGGCGGAAGAAGTCATTGCCGTAGAGCACTTGTCGAATGACCGACTCGGCCGACGGGACATTGACGTCGCCCTCGTCAACAGACGAACCCGAAACGCACCACCTGCCGTCGGCGATGTACTTCTTGAGCCGGGCATACCTCTCGGGGTAGTACTCCTTCACCATCTGGTACCGAACCGATCCCGTGAAGTTAAAGACGTAGCCGGGAAACTCCTCGAACCGGTCGAAGTTCTGATCCAACGTATCAAGGAGGTATTGATCGATCGTCTTGCGATAGTCCCATCGCCATTGCGTGTCGAGGTGCGCGTAGCCGACGCAGTAGAGCACCTTCTCAGGAGGAACCTCGGGCTGCGATTGATCGCCATACGAGGGGACGACAAGCAGCAGCAGGGCCGCGAGAGTGCCAAGTACCAACCATCGAGTATTCATCGTTTCCAACGTTATCATCGGTTGTCTCCTTGGGAGTATAGCCTGCGAAGCGATTGAAGCGTCGGCTCCCCTTGTTCCCTCGCTTACACGCCATCCTCACCTTCAGGGGAAAGGCCCAGCTCTTCCGCCAAGCACGAATAGACGGCATCACGATCGCATGCGCCAAGCAGACGCGCGCGAAACTCCTCGTGCATCAGCCTGCGAGCGAGCGTCGAGAATATCTTCATATGTGTTCCATCCTTGTCCGACTCGCGGATGCCAAGCTGGATGACACACTGCACCGGCTCATCATCCTCTGAGTTCCACGCGATGGGTTGCTTCAGTCGCACCACGCCGATGGAGTTCGCCGCAAGCGAATCCGTTTTACAGTGGGGAATCGCAAAACCATGGCCCAGCGCCGTCGATTGGATCTCCTCACGTGCCCAGACCGCCTCTTCAACGGCCAGGGGATCGTCCGTGCGTTGCGCGACATGGAGCGCGTCGGCGATTTCCTTGATCACTTCCTCTTTGCTCGTGCTTTCCGAACCGACGGTAATCAAGTCGGGCTCCAACAGGCCCCGAACGGTCCCGCGTTTGGCAAAGGCGTCGAGCACGGCGTCCACTTCCGCAACGTCTCGGCAGGCCAGCGCGGCAGTAAGAACTTCGCGGCACTCATCAGCGGCAAGCTGCGAAACCGCAGCTTTCAAGGGCAACACGTCCCGGGCAACCACGCTGATTTCGTCCAAGCCCAAAGCGACCAGGAGCGGCAGATTCCGCACCTTCCGGGCCATCTCGCCACACATGCCCACCCACCGGTTGTGGCGGCGCGCATCCTCCACGATCTTCACCAGCAGTCGCAAGAACGCGGGATGTCGCGCGTTGTACAGGTGGGCGACTTTGTTGTTGTCGCGATCCACCGCCAGGAAATACTGCATCAGGTCGTTCGTGCCGATGCTGAAGAAGTCCACCTCGGCGCTGAGCCGATCCAACTGGAATGCAACGGACGGCACCTCCACCATGATGCCGATCTGCATCGCCGAGTCGAACGGCACGCCGCTGTTCTTCAACGCCTCCTGAATCTCCGCGATCCGCGCCTTGACCCAGCACACTTCGTCCACCGAACCGACCATCGGCACCATCACCCGCACCATACCGAAGGCGGAAGCTCGGATGATGGCACGGAACTGGGTCATGATCATCGCTTCGTACTCACGGTAGAGTCGCACGCCACGAAAGCCGAGGAATGGATTGGCCTCCTTGTCCCGATGCAGATAAGACACGGGTTTGTCGCCGCCGATGTCGATCGTACGAATGATGACGGGACGCCCTTCAGCGGCTTGTGCGGCTCGCGAATAAACCGCGAGCTGTTCCTCTTCCGAGGGCGGTTCGCTTCGTTCCATGAACAACATCTCGGTGCGAAATAGTCCGATCCCATCGGCGCCCTGCTCGAAAGCGGGGGCCAGTTCGTCCGCCGTCGCAACATTCGCGGCCACCTCCAGCCGTTGGCCGTCGCGCGTCACGGCAAGGGTTTGAATGTGTTTGACCAGGTTGTTGCGCACACGAGCGAGTTTCCGGAGCTCCCGCTCATAGTAACGCTGAACAAAACCGTTGATTTCCGGTATCACGATTCCGAGATTGGCATCGACGATCACCTCGCGCCCGATCGGCGCGTTGGCGCGGAGGTTGGTGACACCTGTCAACGTCGGGATGTTGAACGACCGAGCCAGGATCACCGTGTGCGACGTCGTGCCCGCGTGCTCCAGCACCAACCCCTTAAGCAAGTGCCTGTCCAAGGAGAGAAATTGTCTCGGCGTGAGGTTCTGTGCCAAGATCACCGAGGGTTCGGTCAGTTCAATGTCGGCAGCCTGGCCTGTTCCACAGAGAACATTCTCCAGCAGTTGTTGGCAGATATCTTCGATGTCGATCGCCCGCTCGCGAACGTAGGTGCTGTGTGCTTCAATGAGCCGCGAGACAAAGAAGGTTCGGGCCTTCACGATTGCTTGGCCGGCTGAAAGGCCGGTCGATATCAATTCCGCGATCGTATTCTCAAGCGCCAGGTCACCGGCTATCGACAAGTGCGCCCGTAGAATCGACGCTTCGGTTTTGGAAGGCTTAGCGGCGAGCCCCGCCTTCAGGTCTTTCTGCACTGCGATGATCGCGCGACGGATCTTCTGCTGTTCCTCTTCGCGCGAGGAAGCGCCTTCACACTTCACTTCCGCGGGCAACACCGGGCCGCGCGCCACCACGACCTTACCCTGCCCGATTCCCCTGCTCACCGGCGTCCCCTCATGCAGCCGGACCCCAGCCTTGCGCAGCAACCGAGGCAGAACCACGGCGGTCGCAGCAATCGGCGAAGGAGGCGGCTCGTCACAAATCGGCAGAACGTTCGCGATAAAGTCGCTAACAGCCGTGAGCGCGGCTTCGGCATCCATGCCTTCGCTGCAAACCCGGCAAGTGTCGTCCAGCCTGACATCGAGCGCGATGATGGACAGTGCACTCTTGGCATTCGCATCGGCGCCGGTCCGCTCGTTGACCAAGACGATTTCGGAAGTGAAACCCGCGGCAATGTCCGCCAGTTCACTCGCCGGCCGCGCATGCAAACCGTTGGGCAGCGGACATCTGAATGTATGGTCAAGGAACATGGTCTACGCCGTGTACGTTCAGGAGAGGCTTCTGTTCACAGATTCGGTCCAGCCGAAGGCCATCACAGGCCGAGTTTCTCGAAGATCGCTTTCGGATTCTTAATGGCATCCTGGACGCCCACTTCGATGATCTTTTTGCCATCGAACCGGTCACGCTGTTCCACCTCAATGCCCACCGCGAAAACCGCGACGTCAGCCTCGCGGATGTCCTCGGGCGACAGTTCGTTCTCGATGCCCATGGCGCCTTGCGTTTCAACCCTGATTGTGTGCCCCAATGCTTTGGCGGTCTTCTCAAGTTGCTCGGCAGCCATATACGTATGCGCGATGCCGGTTGGGCATGCGGTGACAGCGACGATTTTCATGTGTTCACCTCCGGGGTCTTCGCGGCAGGCTTGCGAGTCAGCGACTTCACTGTATTGATCAAGACCGCCGTCACGATCGTACCCGCCAGGATGGCAATGACGTAAATGAGCCGGTTGTCCACCACAGGCAGGACAATGGGCCCACCGTGTGGCGCATGGTCTCCCACGCCTCCGAGCGCGGCGATGACCGCTGCCACCATGGATCCGACCATGATACAGGGAATCACGCGGAGCGGGTCGGAAGCCGCGAACGGAATCGCCCCCTCGGTGATGCCGATCATGCCCATCGCGGCGGCGGCAATACCGGCCTCCTTCTCCTCGTCACTCCAGAGTTTGCGCTTGAGGAAGGTGGCCAGACCCAGGCCCAACGGAGGCGTGCAGATCGCCGCGGCGCAGGTCCCCATGATACCGTAATGGCCCTCCTTGATCATCGCCGCGCCAAAGAAGAATGCCGCCTTATTCACCGGCCCGCCCATGTCGAAAGCGATCATGGCGCCGAGGATCATCGCAAGCACAATGGCATTGCCCGTACTCATGTACTGCAACCACTCTCCCAGGAACTCTATCAGGCTGGCGATTGGGATGCCGATCACCTTGAGCATCAGCACGCCGACGATCGTGGACGACACGATCGGAATGATGAGAATCGGCATGATCGGGCGAATGTACTTGGACACGGGGATCTTCTTGATCCCGTAGACAATCCAACCGGCGATCAGACCGATCAGCAGCGCACCGAGAAAGCCAGCCTTCACCTCTCCCGCCAAGTATCCCCCAACGAACCCGGGCACCAGAGCAGGTCTCCCCGCGATCGCGTAGGCGATGTACCCCGCCAACACGGGCAGCAGCAGGAAGAACGAGGCCGAACCGACATCCAGGATCAGTTTCATGGTCGGCGAGTTGGAGAAATCCGGCCCCGAATCCGTCATGGGAACAAACGCAATCCCGCATGCGATCATGATGCCACCGCAGGCGATGAACGGAATGGCGTATGAAACGCCGGTAAGCAGGTGCTGCCGAAGCTTCTTGAGTGCTTCAATCATGCTGGGCTCCTCGTACGGTCGAAGTAGAACTGCTGTTCAGCCAGCCAGTATCCCACACGGTGCCCCCTGGCGAAACAGGAGACTTGGAAGTTGGTTAGTGGTTCACTTTGATCTGTCGATGCCACTGGCAGCTTGCTGCCAGTGCCGTCACGGGCGGATAAACCGTGTGTGGTGCCCAAAGTGAACCTCTATCTGGAAATTGGAGGAATGGGCTTGTCATGTCAAATGCACCGCCAATTGTTTCGGCCGGTGGCGTGCGAAATCATTTCGTTTCTGGTAATCTATGTCCGCCATCAGAACTGGTTTCGATGGCGACCATCGGGTAGGAGGTCCACACTGTATCTCGACTTTGAGAAACTGCGACAAGTTCTTCAAGCGGCCGAGCCGCGACAGTTGCCGAATGGGCCAGCCGATCGGCGAGCGGCGGTGTTCGCCATCTTCGTGGACCGTGCGGAAACGCATCTGCTACTCATTCGCCGAGCAGAGCAGCCGAACGATCCATGGTCCGGGCAAATCGCGATGCCGGGCGGACACCTTGAGGACGCTGACGCGAACTCGACCGCGGCCGCCTATCGAGAGACTGCCGAAGAGGTGGGCATCGGAAAAGAATCGATTCGGATGCTTGGCGACTTGGGCCTTTTTGCGACCCAGATTCGGGAGGTCTCGGTACGGGCATTCGTGGGCCTTTGGGATGGTGCCGCAAAGCCGAGGTCAAACCCGGCGGAAGTTGCGAGCATTTTCGAAGTCCCTGTGGGAGAACTGCTGGAGCGGCATGACGGTATGGGATTCCACGACCGATCGCCGGGTGAACTGGGTGAGGCGCTGACCTATCCGTCCGACAACGGCACCATCTGGGGAGTCACGGCCAGGATTCTTCACCGGTTGCTTTGTCTGATTGGCCCTCCCCAGCAGCGGGACAGTCAGTAGGGCATCCGCCAAGCGACGGGTATCACAATCAAGAGGAGGCATCAAGATGGATACTCAACAACCGCAACCAGAACCGCCCCAGTTTGCCCAGCCGGCACATCCGCCGACCATGCCTCCGCAGAGCTACGCGAGCCCTGTGAAACATCGCGGAGGATGGGCAACGGCCATCGGCATCATCGCCATCATTCTTGGGGCGTTTAACATCCTGGCCGGCTGTAGCGGGATGGCTTGGCCGTTGATGATGGATGGTTTTTCGAGCATGGCGCCTGCGGGCCAAACGACAGGGATGGAGGGCGTCCTGGCCTGGAAAGCGTGGACCGTTCCGCTTGCCTTTGTTGGACTCGGCCTCGGCATACTACAGTTGGTCGTGGGGATCGGCATCCTCAAGCGGCGGCGCTGGGCGGCGCGAACAGCCTTCTGGTGGGCAGCGCTCAAAGTGCCCTACGGTCTGGTCAACTCGATTCTGGGCTACTTTGTTCAGCAAGATACGTTCGAGGCAATGCAGCAGCAGGGCGGGGCCGCCATGCCACCGATGGGCGGCGGCTTCTTCACCGCGATGGGCGCATTTACAATCGTGTTCGGCCTTGTGTGGGGCTGGGCGCTGCCAATCTTTCTAATCGTCTGGCTCAGCCGGAAGTCCATCAAGGCGGATGTCGCCGGCTGGTCTTAGAGAATCAGTCCGTCAGAACATAGACACTCGGGCCGTCAGATTCTAGACACTCGGTCCGTTCTGGACACACCTTACCGCTGTGGCACCGGCGTCTCGCCGGTGAGAGCGAGAGATCGAGTTCCACTGCCTCACCGGCGAGACGCCAGGAGGCAAAAAAGGGATGTCGTAACCTCTTTCGAGATCGTTCATGCGTTGTCGCACCTGTAATTACCGGCTCTGGAATCTCGAATCACGACGGTGCCCGGAGTGCGGCTCGCCGTTTCTGCCGAGCGACTTCGACTTTGCGCCTGGGTCCGTGCAGTTCTGCTGCCCCCACTGCAAGCAGTCGTACTACGCAACGGATTCCGAAGGGCATCTCGTTCCGCGGGATTTCGACTGCGTCCAATGCGGCAACCACATCGAGATGGACGAGATGATCCTCCTGCCGACTGAGGGGCTGGAGGAGGAACAGACCGACGCGCCGTACCATCCGTGGTTGGACCGTCGAAAAGTCGGGCGATTCAAAGGATGGTTGTCAACGATCTGGTTGGCCATGACGGGACCGGTGCGACTCATGCAACTTGCACCCAAGGAACGATCCACCGGCCAGGCATGGTGGTTCGCAATAATCACCAACGTTCTCGCCGTGTCGGTGGGCTTTGGGCCGTTTCTCTTGCTCCCACTCCTGATGACCATGGGCGGCGGGCCTCAGATTGGATTCTGGCGGCTTGTTGGAGCCTTGCCCAAGTTCGCGCTCGTCGCGGTCATCCTCATATGCGCCGGCCTGCTGGCCATCGTATTGTGGGGTCTCCTCGCGCATGGCCTGTTGCGCCTGACCGGCCGGACTTCCGGTCCGCTGAGTCGAACCCTTGAGGCGATCTGCTACAGCAGCGGGGCGAATATCGCCACGGGCGTACCCTGCCTCGGTTACTACTTCGGCTGGATATGGTGGTGCATCAGCGCGGTGTTCACCCTCAAGACCACGCACAAGGTCAGCGGCGGCCGTGCCGCGCTCGCGGCACTCTTGCCGCCGGGTTTGCTCATCGTCTCGGCAATCGCACTTTGGGTGTACGTCATGTTCGGCGCGATGTCCTCTCCCAACTTGTATTCGATGGGCAACATAGCGGCCCCACGAGGTGAAACACAGATCATCGTTGACGCGCTGATCCTCCACGCGGAAGAGAATGCCGATCAACTTCCAACACATGCCATCGAGCTGGTCGTGCAGTGCCGTGTCATTGCCTGGAACCTCACGTTGGGAGGCTCCCATACCTTTCTCGACGCTGTGCCCGTTGGCGGGACCACGCTTGAGGCATTCACGCTTGCCTCTTCTACTCGACAGACGGCGATCATGAATGCGGCGGTCAAAGCCCTGCCGGAAGATGTCATCGCACATCGGCTCGGAGATTTCGTCTTCACTTTCCATGGAATCGACATGAAGAACGGAGACCCGGACTTGTGGATCGTCATCGCCTCCCCCGACCCCCAGGAGAATCCCGATCCCAGGCTATTCGGCGATCTCGTCGTAGGCCGATTGGACGGCTCTTGCGAGACTATTCCGAGGGAGGAATTTCAAGCAGAGCTGGTATCGCAAAACGCGCTGCGCGCAGAACACGGATTGCCACCGCTACCGTCTCCCGAGACTGTCAGGTACAAACGCACGAGGGCGAACTGCGGAGATTGACAATTGGGGATTGATGGGGGTAATGGCCGCCGAAGAAACCCCGCCCGGCGGCGAAATAGAGAAGCAGCAACTCCAGAGTCCGCTTGACCAGAGGGACGGAGTCGCAAAGGTAGTACGAGCCGAGAATCTGTTCTAGAAAGAGACGCCGATGTTGCTCTTCATTGATGAGAGTGGTCAGGACCACGGTAAAATGCCTTGCGAAGTCCTTGCTGGGGTGGCTATCGCACAAAGTGACTTGTGAAACCTGATAAAGGCGATTCGTGCCACAGAAAAGGAGCATTTTGGCGACTATCTTCGTAGCCTTCGCTTGAGCGAGCTGAAGGCGAAAACGCTCCTGAAGCGAAAACGCTTTCGGCTTGCTAACCAACGCATCGACATTCCGGAAGAGGAACTTCCTGACCTTGCTCGTTCGACGCTCAAGAAGGGCCTCGAAGCCCGAAAAGCGAAAACGAATACTAGCCCGCATTTCTCACCAGGTGGGGGTAGAAAAGGGCTGCGATCTGTGCGA
>CAZTAR010000112.1:0-11788 GCA_964611695.1 uncultured Planctomycetaceae bacterium
ATCTGGCTCAAGCGGACGGTCCTCGAAATGGGCGGCAAGGACTGCATCGTCGTCACTGAGCATGCGGACCTCGACGCCGCGGCGGAGGGCACCGTTGCGGCGGCGTTCGGTTTCCAGGGGCAGAAATGCTCCGCGTGCAGCCGGTTGATCGTCGATGCGAAAGTGCATGACACCCTGGTGGAGAAGGTCGTCGAACGCGCCAAGAAGTTGACCCTCGGAAACACGACCGGCCCGGACAATCTGTTCATGGGTGCCGTGATCGACAAGCCTGCCTACGACAAGATCAACGAGTACATCGCGATCGGCAAGAAGGAAGGGACGATGGTACTCGGTGGGAAGAAGGTGCCTGGCGGCGGTTACTTTATTCCGCCGACGATCTTCACCGGCCTCAAACCGAACGACCGGCTGGCGCAAGAAGAAATCTTCGGCCCGGTGCTGGCGGTCATCAAGGGCAACGGCGTGGACGAGTTGATCGACATCGCCAACGGCACGGAATACGGCCTGACCGGCGCGCTTTACAGCAATGATCGGATGGAACTCGAAAAGGCTCGACACGAGTTGCACGTGGGCAACCTCTACTTGAACCGCAAATGCACCGGCGCTCTGGTGGACGTCCAGCCCTTCGGCGGCTTCAACATGTCCGGCACGGACAGCAAGGCCGGCAGCCGGGACTATCTGCAACTGTTCATGCAGGGCAAGAGCATCACGGAGAAGTGGTAAGGAAATCTGGTTTGCTGCTGCCTTATGCCTCTTGTTGAGGTTTTCTTGGCCGAAGATGTGTTCGTACTTCCTCCGGAGCCCATGGATTGCGATCCATGGGCTTGCGCCATGCAGCAATAGCCCCCAAAGCACACATTAGGTGCAACGACGAGTTGAAGCCGTGAGCGAAACAGACTCCGCCGACCTAGTGCTGGACTTGCGGCCGGCCGAGGACTTCCAACGGTGTCATCGGCCGGATTCCGTCAACATCCCACTCGAAGAGTTGGCCGGGCGAATTCACGAATTACCGCCGCGCGATGTCCCGCTAACCATCTACGACACTGACGCAAGGCGGGCTCGCTGGGCAAGGTCCCGGCTCCGCGCTCGTCGGCGAATCGTTCAAGATGTGATCCATGGTGCAGCGTGGCTGGAAGATGCACGAACAGAGACCGGCCCTTCGCCGCGCCATCTGTGGCAGCCGCATCCGCTCTTGGTCGAAGCGGTTGGATTGGCTGGTCAACAGTGGTCATCTCTAATGGCTCGCCGCGCGTTGGATATCGCTTGCGGGACCGGCCGTGACGCGGTCTTCCTGGCAACATCGGGATTCCAAGTCGAAGCGTGGGATGTCCTGCCTGATGCGTTGGAGCGGTGTTCGGACCTGGCGAGGCGAAACGGCGTCACAGTGTCGACACGATGTAGGAATGTCGAGACCCACCCGACCATCGCCTCGGAAAGTTGGGACTGGGTCTGCTGCTTCAACTTCCTCCACCGACCCTTGATTCCCTTCATCGCCGGAGCGGTAAAGCGAGGCGGTTTCATCGTTTACGAGACATTCGTGCACCCGCAGCGAGAACGCTTCGGTAAACCCAGGCGAGAAGCGCGCGAGCTACGCTCAGGTGAGTTGCAGTCGTGGTTCGATGGCTGGCAGGTTTTGATTTCGCGAGAGGGCCGGACGGGTCCGAGGCGAATTTCGGCCTCGCTGGTGGCATGCAAGCCCTGAGCCTCGCATCGACAAGCTACTCCGGTTGTCGAAGGTGTGAGGAAACCCTTTGCGCTGAGGAATAATCCGCAAACGATTGATTGGTGTTGAGCAAGCGGCCCCCTCGCAGGACCGCCCGGCGACCCGCGCGGTTCCGTAGGACACTCCCTGGGCATTCCCGATTGGGTCACCTTGGTGACTCTTCGGATTGTGGCACTTGGTTTGCGAGGAAAGAGAATGTCTGGTGTCACGCCAGCGTATTTTCCCGGCACGCGTAGCGTCCCACTTCCGTGTCGGACGTGGAATACACACTGTTTTCCTCGGCCGACAACAGGAGGCTCGGTCGCTACGGGGGCGTGCCAAAGGCTCTGGTGTGCATTCAACAAGATGACGGGAACGAGATCTGGCAGATGAATGCCCGAATGAAAACAAAGACGCATTCAAAGGCCGCTACAACCGGTTTGCCCAATCAAGCGATTCTCCCGAGGATGCTGGAGGTGGGCGGTGCGGCTGGTAAACGGGTCTTGGCCATGGGGGCGGAGCTGAAGTCGAGCCTGTGCCTCTTGTCGGAAGCCGGCGCCGGAATGAGCGAACCGCTGGGAGGCCTGTCCGACCCCGAGGAGTACCGCCGCTACGATCGCGTGGTCAAGCAAATTATGGCGGACAATGCCTGTCGTCCCGAGGTCGTGGCACACGACCTTCATCCGCAATATATGTCCACACTTAGGGCGCAACAACTTGGGCTCCCGACCATCGCTATTCAACACCACCACGCGCACATTGTGAGTGTACTGACTGACACGGGGGCCGATGGGCCGGTGGTCGGCATCTGCTGTGACGGCGTCGGCTACGGCACGGACGGCGCGGCGTGGGGCTGCGAGATCATGGCGTGCGACGCTGCGGGATTCGAGCGCCTGTCGCACTTGCAGTATTTCCCGCTGATTGGCGGTGACGCGGCGGCAATTCATACCTGGCGTCCAGCGGTGGCATTGTTGGAATTGGCATTCGGCGACAGTTGGCGGAAACACTTACCGCCAGCGTTTTCCGGCGTGCCATCTTCGGACCTCGATGTGGTTGAGGCGGCGCTCCGTCGGAAAATCAACACCCCTTCGACTTCCAGCCTGGGGCGTGTGTTCGATGCGGTCAGCTTCATGTTGGGCCTTTGCGCCAAGAACGAACACGAGGCACAGGCGGCGATCGCATTGGAATCCGCCGCCTCGTCTCACAGCGTGGAGCCATATGGGTACGAAACAATCACGAGTGACGGATCACGTGTAATATCGATCGCCCCCATGATCCGGGCCTTGGTGCGGGATCTCAGCGCCAAGCGAAGCATTTGCACAATGTCCGCGCGATTCCACGAAACCGTGGCTAGAATGCTGGCGGCCGGCGCGGTGATAGGGTGCGAGGTCAGCGGTGTATCAACAGTCGCGCTGTCCGGCGGCTGCTTCGCGAATCGCCGTTTGCAGGGACGATTGACGGAACGGCTGGAGGAACGCGGCTTGACGGTGTTGGTTCCTCGCCGTGTCTCTTTCGGAGACGACGGTGTGTCGCTTGGGCAGGCCGTTGCGGCGGCGGCGATGTGGGAGAGGTCCGACGCATGTGCCTAGCTGTGCCGGGAAAAGTCGTCGAGTGCGGCGAGGAAGACTTGCTGGTTGATTGTCAGGGAAATCGCCTGACGGTCTGCAAGGTCTTGACCCCGGAGGTGAGCCTTGGCGATTGGGTGCTGGTCCATGCGGGATTTTCCGTTTCTCTGATCGACGAGAAGGACGCGCTGGAAACGTGGGATTACCTGGAGCAGTGCTACGACTCGGACGGCGTTGGTGTCGCAGCCCCTCCTCCAAACGACATGGTGAATTCGTGATGCTTCGCGTTCGGAAGCTCCGCGAAGAGTTGGCCCGGCTTTGCAATCGGATCGACCGCCGAGTCCAGTTCATGGAAGTCTGCGGCACCCATACCGTCTCGGCGTTTCGGTGCGGGCTGCACGCCATGATGCCTCCGAATCTGCGGCTTGTCAGCGGCCCGGGGTGTCCGGTCTGTGTCACATCACAACGGCACATCGACGCGGCAATCGAACTCTCGACCCGAAAGAGTGTGGTGATTGCGACTTATGGCGACATGGTCCGCGTGCCTGGCCGCCTCGGAAGCCTCGAACTTCAGCGTGCACGGGGGGCATCTGTGCGAGTTGTAAACTCGGCGATGGTCGCCCTGCAAATTGCACGGGAGCAGCCGGAGGACGAGGTCGTCTTTCTCGGCGTCGGCTTCGAGACGACCGCGCCGGCGACGGCGGCGACAATCGAGGCCGCCCAACGGTCCGAGACAAAGAACTTTTCCGTGCTGATGTGCCACAAGCGGGTGGTCCCCGCGATGAGGGCGTTGCTAGCGGCTGGGGATGTGCCGATTGACGGGTTCCTCTGTCCGGGTCACGTGAGCGTCATCATCGGCGCGTCGGCGTATCGCCCGGTGGTCGAGGAACACAATCGAGGCTGCGTCGTCGCCGGATTCGAGCCTACGCAGATGTTGAACGGGTTGGTCCATCTGGCCAGGCAAGTCGAAGCGGGAAAACCGGCGATTGAGAATGTCTATTCGGCAGTCGTGAATGATCGAGGCAATCGCACGGCGCAGGAATTGCTTACCAGGGTATTTGTGATCGACTCCGCTCCTTGGCGGGCAATCGGCGACATCCCGGAGAGTGGGCTGGAACTCGCGCCCGCCTTCAGGCGTTTTGATGCGGTTACCCGGTTCGGCCTCACACTGGAGGAGGACGATGTTGATCCCGCGTGTTTGTGCGGCGAGGTAATCCAGGGCAAAGTGGAACCGACGGCGTGCCCGCTGTTTGGGAATGCCTGCACGCCGCTGAGTCCGGTCGGCCCGTGCATGATCAGCAGTGAGGGTACTTGTTCCGCTTGGTATAAGTATGGTTACAATCTTTGAAGCTCTGGCAAGACTTCCTGTGGCACCGCCGTCTCGGCGGTGAAAACACAGGCGAGACGCCTGTGCCACAATTCTGAGAGAGTTCCTTAGGCAACGGTCGTCGTGGTGCGGCGGTTGCGTTACCGGAAGGTTCAGATCGATGAACACGCCTCCACCCGTCGCGGATACTGATCGCGTCGTTCTCGCGCACGGCGGCGGCGGCGCGTTGACCGACCGTTTGATTCGAGACGTGTTCCTGCCTGCGCTGGAGAACGACGCGCTGGCGCCGCTGGACGATTCGGCCGTGTTGCCGTGGACCGCCAGCGAGATGGTCTTCACAACGGACTCCTACGTTGTAACGCCGTTGGAGTTTCCCGGTGGCGACATCGGCCGCCTCGCGGTGGCCGGCACAGTCAACGACCTCGCCGTCATGGGAGCAACGCCCGTCGCCTTGAGCCTGGGCCTGATTATCGAAGAGGGTTTGCCGATCGAGACGTTGCGACGTGTCCTTTCCTCTATCGGCGGGACATGCCGCGAGGCAAACGTCCGAGTCGTGACCGGCGACACGAAGGTGATCGAACATCGGGGTAGCGAGGGGCTGTTTATCAACACGGCGGGCGTCGGTCGCATGATGGAAGGGCTCGACCTGGGCCTGTTGCGCGTCGAACCGGGCGATGCCATCCTCGTCACCGGCACAATCGCCGACCACGGGCTGGCCATCATGTCCGTGCGGAATGATATTCGGTTCGAGACCGAGCTGCGAAGCGATGCCGCCCCGTTAAATGGACTATTGGGCGAGTTGTTCTCGTGTGGTTCGGATGTCAAGTTCGTACGCGATGCGACGCGCGGCGGAATCGCCGGGGTGTTGGCGGATATCAGTGAACACGGTAACCTAACGGTCGAAGTGGGCGAGGCAGCGTTGCCAATCTCGGCGACGGCGCGTCATGCGGCCGAGATGATGGGCCTCGATCCGTTGACCGTCGCCAACGAAGGCAAATGCGTGTGCGTGGTCGCGGGTTGCAACGCAGAGAAGGCCCTGACAGCACTGAGGTCGCATCCGCTGGGAAGTCGCGCGGCGGTTGTCGGCCGTGTGACCGACGCGAAACCCGCGCTCGTCGAGTTAATTACTTCCGCCGGAGGTCGGCGAATCGTGCAGCGTCCCTATGGTGAGGAACTCCCGCGGATATGCTGACAATCCCCTTTCGGAGGTTGATTCATTATGGCTGATGTCAAGACCATCCTGTTGATCGACGACGACGCGGACATCCACGAAGTCGTGAAGATGATCCTGGAACCCCAGGGGTATCAGATCGAGTGCGCGCTGACAGGCCCGAGCGGGATGGAGGCCGCGCGGAAACTGAGTCCGGATATGATCCTGCTTGACGTCATGCTCGATTCGCCGTCAGAGGGTTTCCATCTGGCGTACGAGTTCAAGAAGGATGAAGTATTAAAGAATATTCCGATCGTGATCATATCCTCAATCGGCAAGACGATGGGGATCGACTACTCCAAAGAATTGGGGACCGACTACGTGCCGGCCAACCGATTCCTCGATAAGCCATTCGATGCCGCGCAGCTTCGCTCGGCGGTCGAGGAAGCGCTCGGGGGATCGCCTGAGTGATACAGGCTTACAAAGCCTATTGTGGCACCGCCGTCCCGGCGGTGAATCCGCAGGCGAGGCGCCCGCGCCACAGGTCTTGCTCGCGCGCCTAATAATGCGCCCCGGGGGGCCTTGTGGCCCGGAGATTGCAGGAGTTTAACAGACGACGGGTACATCGAGAGGATGTCGCCATGCTGTCAAAAGTGATTAATCGGGACGACTTGATGGGGCTCGTTAACGAGCTATCCCAGAAGTGGTCCATCATCGGGCCTGTCCCGCGACAAGATCGATTCTTCTATGAAAAAGTCGATCACGCCGACCAGTTGGATTTGTCCTTCAACTATTGCGTGTATGGCCCCAGGTCGTTTCTGTTTCCCGCCACGGAGACATTGTTCACCTTCAACGGCGCTGGCTCGCAGTTTTCGGCTACAGCCACGATCGAATCGCATCCACAGGCGTTCATCGGCGTCCATCCGTGCGACGTGAATGCGATCAGGCTCTTGGATCATATCTTCAGCCTGGACCATCCCGACGAGCACTACCTGGCTCGCCGCCGCCAGACGTTCATTGTCGCGATGGACTGTGCGAAGCCCTGCACCGAGGGCGTCTTCTGCGTGGACATGGGAACGAACGAGGCGACCGAGGGATTCGACGTCCTGCTCATTCCCTTCGGCGACGGTGACGGTCGTTTCGGCGTCGTGTTTGGAACCAAGGCCGGCCGGGAATGGCTCATGCATTCCGGCTGCTGCACCGACCCGACCCCCGCGGACGAGGCGGCTGTCCAACAGTACCGCGACGCGAAGAATGCTGCCTTTCCCCGACAGATCAAGACCAAGGCGGAAAACCTCCCAGCCCTTCTGGACCGCTCGTACGACTCGCTGTTATGGGAGGCGACGGCCCGTCGGTGCTACTCGTGCGGCAGTTGCAATCTTTCTTGTCCTACGTGCTACTGCTTCAACATGTTCGACGAGGTGGACCTGACGTTGACCGCCGGCGCGAGAAAACGTGAATGGGACGGGTGCCAACTCGAAAAGTTCGCACTTGTTGCAGGCGAACACAACTTCCGTGACAAGGCGTCCTCGCGGTTGAGACACCGCATCTACCGCAAGGCCAAGTGGGTGCGGGAGTTGAGCGGTATGTCCGGCTGCGTAGGGTGTGCCCGATGTGATCGAGCCTGCACCGCCAAGATTAACTCGGTCGAAATTTACAACCAACTCGCGGAGGAGGTGTGACATGACAACGACACCAACCGCGCAACCGATGAACAACAGCGTCTATCTGCCTATCCCAGCGAAGCTGGTCAATGTCCAGCAACTCACCAAGATGGAAAAGCTGTTCGAGTTGCAGCTTCCGGACGGCGCCGCCCTTGGCCACGATCCGGGCCAGTTCGTGCAGGTCTCACTCTTGGGAATCGGCGAGTGCCCGATCTCGATCTGCTCGTCTCCGACACGACCGGACACTTTCGGGCTCTGTGTCCGCAAGACGGGAAGGGTGACGGACTATCTGCACACCCTGGAGAAGGGGGCGACGATCGGTGTGCGTGGCCCGCTCGGACACGGTTTCGATGTGACGGAGTTGTTCGATAAGGACATTTTGATCGTCGCCGGTGGGCTGGGGCTCGCGCCGGTTCGCTCGTTAATCCAGTACATCCTCGATGAGCGGTCGCGTTTCGGTCAGTTCCATCTCTTGTATGGAACCCGGGACCCATCGGAGATTCTCTTCAAGGACGATACCAACGCATGGCGCGGCAGAGACGATGTGAACTTCCACATCACCGTGGATCGTCCCGACGAGCAATGGCGGGGCAAGAGCGGCGTCGTCACGACGCTCTTCAAGGAGCTGCCGAAACTGGATTCCGAAAATACGATGGTCGTGATCGTCGGGCCGCCGATCATGTTCAAGTTCGTCCTCTTGGAAGTCCTGGCCCGGCGGGTGCCGCAGGCCAATATCTACTGCTCCCTCGAGCGCCGCATGAAATGCGGAATCGGCAAATGCGGGCACTGCCAGGTGAACAATATCTACGTCTGCATGGAAGGGCCCGTCTTCAAATACGGCCGGCTCAAGGCCATCCGGGAGGCGTTCTAATGAAACCCAAGATTGCCGTCTTCAGCCTGACCGGTTGCGAGGGGTGCTCCCTGGCGATCCTCGAACTGGAGGACGCGTTGCTGGATATCCTGGGCGCTGTGGAGATCGTGAATTTCCGCGAGGCCATGACGGAGCGCGGTTGGGATATCGACATCGCCTTCGTGGACGGAGCCGTGTCGACTCCGTCGGATGTGGAGGAGGTCAAGCACATCCGCGAATGCAGCAAGATCCTGGTGCCCATCGGCGCTTGCGGCTGCCTAGGCGGGCTCAACACGCTCAAGAACTATCAGGATGAGGCCGAATACCGCAAGTACGTGTACGGCGACAAGGCCGAATGGTTCCCGACGATCCCCGCCCAGCCCGTCTCCGCCTTCGTCAAGGTCGATTACGAACTGCCCGGCTGCCCAATGGTGAAGGAGGAGTTCCTGGAATTCGTCAAGTGTCTCCTCGCGGGCAAGAAGTGGGAACTGCCACAAAACTCTGTCTGTGTGGAGTGCAAAAAGAAGGGAAACCTCTGCCTCTACGAGAAGGGCATCATCTGCCTGGGGCCGGTCACGCGGGCCGGCTGTGCCGCGATCTGCCCCTCGTTCGGATCGAAGTGTGAAGGTTGCCGCGGGCTGGTCAGCCAAGAGGCGATGGCCGCCGCAGGCGTGAACCTCAGAGAACAATACGACGTGTCGATTGAAGATGTCTTGGCCGATTTCCGGCTCTTTGGCGCATATCAGGAGGGTGACCTGCCATGAAAAACGTGACGATTGACGTCAAACACCTGACGCGCGTCGAGAGCCACGGCAACATCTCCGTCAAAGTGAGCGACGGGGAGATCACACACCTCGAGTTGGCCATTGTCGAGAGCCCTCGGTTCTTCGAATCGTTCCTGCGCGGCCGGCACTACTCCGAAGCGCCGCACATCACATGTCGCATCTGCGGCATTTGCTCGGTGGGGCACACGTCCGCCAGCGTCCAAGCGGTGGAGGCCGCGCTCGGCATCGAGATCAGCGAACAATCCCTGATGTTGCGGAAGCTGTTGCTCTTCGGCGAGGAGCTTCAGAGCCATTTCCTGCACTTGTGCTTCCTGGCAGTGCCGGATTTCATGGGCGTCGGCTCGGTGATCCCGTTGGCCAAGACGCATCCTGACGTTGTGAAGCTCGCGTTGAAGCTGAAAAAACTTTCGAACGACATCTGCGGCGTGGTTGGCGGCCGGCACATTCACCCGATTGCCGTTCATGTCGGCGGCGTAAGCCACTTCCCACGCAAGGAGCCGTTGCTTGATCTCAAGCGACGGCTCGAAGAATCCCGCGCAGGCTGCGGCATTCTCGCCGAATTGCTGGCGGGATTCGATGTGCCGGACCTCACAAGAGACACTGAATACGTTGCCCTGAAGCACGCGGACAATGGGGAGTACGCCTTCTACAACGGTGACATCGTCTCGACACTCGATCCCAAGCCCACGAAGGTCGCCGACTATCGCAAGCGGGTCGTCGAAAAGGTTGTTCAGCATTCGGCCGCCAAGCATTGCAGCTCGCCCAACGCGCCGACCTACGCCGTCGGCGCCCTGGCGCGGTTCAACAACAACTTCGATCAGCTCCATCCTGCAGCAAAAGCGGTCGCCGAACAGGTTGGCCTGAAGCCGATCTGCAACAACCCATTCCACAACAACACCGCGCAGCTCGTCGAGTGTGTCCACTGTGTCGAGGCAGCCATCGAGTTGATCGACCAACTCCTCACACGCGGCATCCGAGAAGAATCCCTGGTCGAGCCGAGCCAATTCGGGTCAGGCGCGGGTGCCGCCGAAGTGCCCAGGGGCCTGTTGTTCCACGAGTACGGCGTCGATGCCAAGGGTAAGATCGAAAGCGCGAATCTAATCATCCCGACCGGTCAGAACCTCGCCAATATCGAAGAAGATATGCGTGCCTTCGTGCCGAAGCTCCTCGCCCAGGGCAAGAGCAAAGAGGAAATGACCCTGCAACTTGAAATGCTGGTACGGGCCTACGACCCCTGCATCTCCTGCGCGACGCATCTCCTCGACGTCAAGTGGGAGGACTGATGACCGCCGGCGAACAAGGCCGGGTCTGTATCATCGGCTGTGGCCGGTGGATGCATTGCGATGACCAGATCGGGTTGAGAATCGCCCGACGGCTCGCGGAAGTCCAGTTGCCAAACACGCGCGTCGTGGCAACGGAATCGCCCTCCGTCGATGTGGCGGCCTACCTCGACAACGGTGAGGCGTTGCTTGTACTCGTGGATGGTGCGCGAGCGGATCCCGGACATCCATCTGGAAGTTGGCAGAGGATCGACTATCGCCGCGAGCCGCATCGTGTTGAATCCCGGACGGTTCCGCTAGACACGCACACACTGAGCGTCGACGCGGCGTTGGTACTGGCGGAGACCCTCGGCCTGCTTCCGCCCGAGGTATGGATATATGCGGCAATGGTGGAGGATGTCGAGCAGGGCGAATCGATGTCACCGGCGATACAAGAGATGATCGAGCCGCTGGCACGGCAAATCACGGATGACATCCAAGAGTGGCTCCGCACAGGGGAGGGCGTTGGGTGGCATGGGTAAGCGCAGCCGCCTTCAGCGGCGGAGCTTACCCGTGAGGAAGACATCGGCGTCTTCACACGGGTAACGCGTGAACCATCCTGAGGGGGTGTTCCACGCGTTACCCGTGCCACCCGTGTCCCCAAACGGCATCAGCATAGGAAAAACGACGTGCATGAGTTCGCGATCGCCCAGTCCCTGATCGCCGCGGCTTCAATCGAAGCGGAGCAAGCCGGCGCCACACGGATCACGAGACTGGTCTGTCGCATCGGCACGCTCCGGCAAGTGGACGATTGTCTCATGCAAGAGGCTTTCGAAATCGCCCGAGCTGACACGCTTTGCGCGAAAACGAAACTGGTCATCGAGAAGGTCGCGATGCAGGCGTTCTGCCCCGGTTGTCAGGTCCGCTTCCCGGTACAAGACTGGGACTGGCGATGTCCGACCTGTGGGAAAGAAGGCGACTCGACGTCCGGCGGCGACGAACTTGAACTTGTCTCCATCGATGCGGAGGTCCCCGATGGAAATCACCGTCCTGAAAAACATCTTTGAGCGGAACGATCACGCCGCGCAGGACAACCGCCGGCGATTCGACACACATGGCGTGACATGCGTCAACCTTCTCGGCGGCGCGGGATGCGGCAAGACCTCGCTTCTCGAAGCGGTGCTCCCAATCGTGACGAAGTCGAAGCGGGTGGCCGTCCTCGAGGGAGACCTTGCGACAACAAAGGACGCCGCGCGGATCGCCGACCTGAACGTGCCGGTTGTCCAACTGCTGACTGACGGTGGCTGCCACTTGAGTGCGACACTCGTCGAGCAGGCACTGGATCAAATCCCGCTAAACGAACTCGACCTGCTCATCATCGAGAACGTCGGCAACCCAATCTGTCCGGCAAACTTCGATCTCGGAGAACACGATAGGATCAGCGTCTTGAGCGTGACAGAGGGGAGCGACAAACCGTCGAAGTATCCGT
>CAZTAR010000113.1:0-11764 GCA_964611695.1 uncultured Planctomycetaceae bacterium
AGCGATACGTTCTACTCGCCGCCGCGTGAGAGTGACTTTTTCAGGGACGACGAATGAGCTTCAAGCTGCTCATCGTAGGTACTGGCCGCGACGGAAACGCGAAGCTCCTAAGCGAAGAGGATATGGAGGAGTTGCGCCGGGATATGGGGAAAGAATAGATATGGCTTTTGCGTCGCGGAGCCGACTGTCCATCCCGAAAACTCCATCTGGTCGAAATCCGGGCGATCGATGGCGAGCAGGGAGCACGGAAAGACAGGCCGGCTCAGCGGACTGTCGACCAGTGGGCGGCCCAGGTGAAGCGCGAGATCGACCGGCACTGGTACCGCTTCGAGCAACGGCCGGGCGACTACAAGAACAGTAAGGCGTATTTCTGCGCCTTGGTAATGTGTACGGTCATCGGGCAGGACCTCAACGTCGGCTATGATCTCGAGGGTTTCTCCTTCGAGCAACCACGCCGACGAGCCTGCCTGTCCGCCAGCGTAAACAGACAGACCGTCGGCAGAGGAGGTGAGGTGGTTCGTAAACGGTAGCGCGTCGATCGCAGGGGGCGGACTGATTAGACAAAACAAGTATAGGCAGCTTCCCCAAAAACACCCGACCAATGAAGCCGCACTCGGGCGGAGCCGCCGAATGATGGCGAACAACGGCAGGAAGCTAAGGCAACCCAACCATTGGAGGTCGGGCACTTGCAAAGCCATCGCAGTCAGCAACGCGCTCAGCAGTAGCGCTGCCGCCGACGCAAGCAGCGACGCGACACGCCGACCGATTCCACATCGCGGTATTCGACACGTGACCGACATGACATCCCTCCTCGATGTCCGTTCGACCTGGTCACACCTTGATCCGAACCGATCTATCTCGACATGGTGACTTCCAACGGTTTTTCAATCCGGCCCTTTGGATGAACGCGTTGAATCGAGTCCACCGGCACTTGCTCCCTCTCAAAGTGATCCTCCTTGAACGCCGGACCTTCCGCCGGAACGTCGTGAACTGTTGTGAGACAGATCACCCGTTAAGGTAGGCAGTGTGAAAATCCTGTACAAGCATAAAGTGCCAATAATCTGCTATGAAATGCCACCTAGATTGGCACACTCCCCCTCTCACGATACCAACACCCCAGTTTTTATTCCAGACTTACCGGACAAATTTTCCTCCGACTACGCCACCCTATATGTCCGTTTCCGTCACCCCTGAGCCACTCTGAATGCGCGGCGGCCAAATTAGCAAACCCTGGTAAACGTGTGGGGGCGACCCGGGAGGCAAGGTGTGGGACGACGGGGAATCGGCCTGGACCTGCGCGGCCGGGTGATCGAGCAGATCCCGAGGGTCAGTGAACGTACCATCCTCCGAGACTTTGGGCGAAACAGGCAAAACCATTCTCTATCATCCAATCCGGAGTTCCCGGAACGGATGGTCGGCGAATTCTGCCAACAGGCGGATGTCAGTATCGCACGTCTGCGCCGAATCGTGCGGGAGGCTGACCGCACGCGATCGGCAAGTGTCGCCGCCTCTTTGACGAGGAAAACCGAAGCAGGCTCTCCATCAAGGTGGAACGACCAAACACCCAGTCCTGGCGAATGTCACCATGAATTCCCCCCCGCCACTGCTCATGCCCATGCCTCCTCGGAAAAGTGATCTTCGCAATCGCAGCGGATGAAGTTTTTCGCAGGCAGAATTACGCCGAATCCAGTTCGTCTGTGCCGATCACTGATCGAAGGTGCTGCGAATTCGAATGGCCGCACGGGCTGAAGCCCGTGGTTCTTCCTTCGGCAAGCTGATCCTCGATTGGGTGTCAGATGATGTCATCGACAGTAGAGTCCTCAAAGTGGGGTGCGCATGAAGCGGCTTTTCTCCCGCGGTCCGGGCTCCAGGCGCGGAGCATCTGTTCGCTGACGGGAAAAACAGTATCCTCCGGGTGCGTGACCCATTTCGGAAGAACAACCTCGGGCATGGGATGGTCCTCCAGTCGCTGTTCCAGCGTTCTTATCCGGCGTCGACCGCCGTAGGATCGTTTCGCCCACCGCCTCCAAAGAAACTCCCTGACGTCGCTCTCAAGCTTCTCGATATCCTCTGGGCGACAGCACTGTCCGTAAGACCGCTTGGGTGATTCGTCTTGCTTGCAGGGACACGCGTCGCCCGGGGCCACTCGCCCAAGGCGAAGGAAATGGGGCCTAAGCGGCCTTGGCCTCGAAGCGTGCTTCCCAATCCGATTCAGTATCAGAATCAGTAGAAACGCAGCGGCCGCCAACAACAGTACGCCGAAGAAGACTGCGATTCCGCTCACGTGACTCACGCTATCATCTCACAGTGCCGGATGGAGGATACTACAACGCACGCGCCTCAGCCATCCTTGGCCCAATCGGGATGGCTCGCATCCTCGACAGACCCTCAGCGGCGATTGCAGGTCCTGATCAAACGCCCTAGGATCAATCGTTGTGATGGCATTGCGAATCTGGCTTGAAACCCACAAACCAGCCGCGTCGCAGCGGTTGCATTTGATGCTAGCAGCGTCGATGTGGACCATCGTCGGGACGCTGCTTCTGATCTTCGGCTTGACCTGGGTCATCCGAAGTGACGAGATTCCTCGCGCCATTCTGATAGTCCTCGCGGTGGCCGTGGGCGTGGTCAAGTCGCGATGGATCCTGGATCGCACCGCCTGGCGCATCATCAGCCGCATCCACGCGCGCGGGGACAACCGATGCGTCGGCGGCTTCCTCTCCATGCGAACCTGTCTGCTCGTGGCGGTGATGGCAAGTGCGGGCAGGTGGCTGCGAGGTGGCGCCCTGTCACTCTGCATTGTCGGACCTCTCTACATCGCGGTCGGAGTCGCGCTGGTTCTCTCCGCGCGACGCTTGTGGATCGCGTGGTATGGACATCGTAAAGGACGCACTTCCTGAGGATCCTGAACGGCATAGCGTGTTGCATCTTCAGACTGCAACCATTGTACCGAACAAGATAGGCCTGCTTTGCTATTCCAATGCAGAGAAGCGAGCCAGGTCCAACTCTCGACCCAACATCACAAGGATATCGCCTTCGCAAAGAACATCATCGGCCGTGGGCATGAAGCGGAATTCTCCCGTCGTGCCGGACTTGATAGCGATCACGAAAAGCTGATATGAGGCTCGCAAGCCGGATTCTAGCAGCGTCTTTCCCACCAACGGTTTGGGCGTCACGTATTCCATGATCCGATGCTCTTCAGTGAACGGGAAATAATCCAGCAAATTGGGATGGGCCATGTGACGGGCCGTCCGCTCGGCGGTTTCCAAATCCGGGAAAATCACTTCGTCCGCGCCGACGCGTTTCAAAATTTCGGCATGATCCCTGTTGATCGCCGTGGTCAGGATTTTCTTGACTCCAATCTGGCTGAGGTGCAGCGTGCATAAAATACTCGCTTCCAGGTGATCGCCCAAACACACCGCGACTTGGTCCACGGCGGCCGTCACGGATGATGCCAGGATGTCGAAGCTCTTGGCATCGGCGATCAAGGCCCGATGCACCTCGTCCCGCACGGCCGCAACGCGTGATTCATCCGCGTCCAGGATGAGAACTTCGCAGTTCTGCTCGGTCAACTGCTTCGCCAAGTGTGTGCCAAACTGTCCAAGCCCTATCACCACCATCTGCTTCATGCTGCACCGCCTTGGAGCGTTTTGCACGCCCCCTGTTGCGGCCGACGCCCCTGTCGGCCGTGGCAAGCCGTTGATAATCGACGGCCGACACGGGGATAGGCCGCTACGCCCTTTGGAAAACTGCGCTAGCCAATCATCAGCCGTTCTTCCGGATAGCGAGCGCCGACCGGTTGATGTGGCATCACCATGAACGCCGCGGTCAACGGACCCAGCCGACCGACGAACATCGTGGCAATGATCCACAGTTTACCGGCAACGGACAGGCTGGACGTGATGCCGGTCGACAACCCAACCGTCGCAAAGGCCGAAACCTGTTCAAAGAGTAAGCTCGAAAGAGAAGCCCCGCTAGTCGATGACTCCGTGACTGCCA
The DNA here is from genome assembly GCA_964611695.1 of uncultured Planctomycetaceae bacterium. Lineage (GTDB taxonomy): Bacteria > Planctomycetota > Phycisphaerae > UBA1845 > UTPLA1 > CAZTAR01. Next base: position 3,997 of record CAZTAR010000113.1, read on the forward strand.
GGATCACGCAGCCGACAGCGGTCCACAGGAACGCCAGGCCTCCGATTACTGCGGCTCTGGCAATGATCGCCTCAGGAAGACGTCTGCCCAATATCGCGACATCCTTCGCCGCTGTTAATCTGGAACGGAAGTGGGCGAACCAGACCATCAACGACGTCGTCTTAATTCCGCCTGCGCAGGAACCAGGCGAACCGCCCACAAACATCAAACCGATGATGATCAAGAGAGGCGCCATCGGCAGTTGCCCGATGTCGACCGTGTTAAATCCGGCTGTTCGGGCGGTAACGGATTGAAAAACGCAATCCACGATACGCAGCGTCCACCCTCCTTCGTTCCCTCCTCCCCCGAGAATCAAGAGGAACACGGCGCCACACAGGATGAGCGCGGCGGACATACCGATCACGACTCGGGAGTTCAGGCTCCACACCACCGGCCGGTTTCTGCGACGAAGCAGCCTCCGGCCTGCGCGACCCAGCGCTTCGAGAACGACGGTATGGCCCAACCCGCCCAGGATGATGAGCACCATGATCACGAGCATGACCACGAAGTGTGAACGATACAACGTGAGGCTGTCGGATTGGAGCGCGAAACCGGCATTGCAGAATGCCGACACCGCATGAAACACCGCTGAAAACAAAGGAGGGTGCGAGGAAGGGCTCTCTCGAAACTCCAAATAGAGGAACAACACGCCAACAAGCTCGAACACGAAGGTCATGGCGACAATGCGCCTCAAATGTACCTTCAGTACACCCGCGGCTTCCTGCTGGTAGAACGTGTCACAGAGGACCGCCTGCGTGCGGAACGACAGCCGCTTGCCCATCACCTGCGCGGCCACCCCCGCGAAGGTCATGATGCCGAGCCCCCCCAACTGGATCAGCACAAGAATCACAACCTGCCCGAAGGGCGTGAAGTCCTGGCCGGTATCCACGACGACAAGGCCTGTCACACACACGGCCGAAGTCGCTGTAAAAAACGCATCCAGCACGCTCACTTTTGCATCGACGTGGGAAACCGGCAGGGCCAGGAGGAACGAGCCCGTCAGGATGAGCAGGCCGAATGTGCCGGCCAACACTCCCTCGGGACGGCCAAGCAGCCGCCGCATCATCTCGCGTGTTCCGGTGAGTGAGCTTCTCATGAGTGACTCAGTATCCTCGATGCGATGATGATTCTAAGCCGGTTTGCGATCCGAGTGTACAGATATGGCGGAGCCTAGTGCTGCGTCAGCCTTCGTTTTTCGGGTTAACCGGGTTCCGGTTTCTGTGGCACCGGCGTCTCGCCTGTGTCTTCCACCGGCAGGACGCCGGTGCCACAAATACCAGGGCAGAACCAACCCGCCAACTTAGGGTTGACAGAGCACTAGGAGCCTATAATAAAGCCGCTACACACCAAGTGTATAACCGCACCTCAAGGGCGTGGCTTCAGACCGACCACGCTACAGCGGTTTGCTGGTTTTATGAAACTATCTCAGGATGCCTCAAGGCCATGCGAATACCGCGATGGTGCCGCCGGCTCGGCGGTGTAAAACAGGCGAGACGCCTGTGCCGCCATTCCAAGACTTACCCGGGTGTCCACGAATAGTGGAGAAAGTCAGAGGACACTTGTCAAGCTCCGTGGAACCTGTCCCCCTGACCGCCCTCCCGGCTTTTACGACGCACGCCCCCGAAGAAGGCAAGCTACGGGCAGAGGACACTTTGATCGGCTGGTGCAACTGGCAGTTTGCTGCCAGTGTTGGCTCGGGCGAACAAGTCGCCCGACAGACCCAAAGTGAACCGCAACCCAAGTCGCCGCTCCGCGTTGCCGCCCGGACTGCGCCCTGGTAAGATGGTGGAATTGAGGAGTTTACACTCCCAAGGGATATCGCTGAGGCAAGGAGCATCGGTAGGAACAACCGACCTGTTCCTACTCTGGACAATAAACACTTGATGTGTCGCATTCCAGGGAGCGGCGCGGGCGACGTCTTCATGGTTGAAGTCACTGCGAACGATTATCCGGAGGCCTTGGTTCGGTCGCAGTTGCGGGCATACTTGCACGATCATTTCCAACTCAGTCGCGGCGGGCCTGGACAACCACCCTTCATCAAACGGAGCTATACTCGTTGCGAGCTGTGTGAGTTACTTCGGGGCGCCGCGTTCCCACGGAAAGAGTATTACCCCAACCCGAACGAGCCGAGTTGCGAGAACCGTTGAATGGTGAACATCTTGGATAAGGTTTCAAAGATCGCCGTCTGAAAAAACATTCCAGGCGGTGACGGAAGCACGCCACGCGAACGGGAGGAATCATGGCCGTCATTACGATATTTAGCGCATCACACTGTCACGGTGAGATGGTGGCTGCGAATGTGGCTGATCGGCTGGGTTACGGTCGTCTCACTGACGAAGCGCTGATCACTGCCGCGTCCGAGGAGTTCCGAGTTTCTCCTGGGAAACTCGAGCACGCCATGTGGGGAGCGCCGGGTTTCTTCAACAAGCTGACCCGCGAAAAAGAGAAATACGTGGCCTTACTTCGCGCTGCAGTGATTCAGGTCATTGAGTCGGACAACCTCGTCCTCCACGGCTATGGCGGGCTACTCCTGCCAAAGACCTTGACGCACGTCTTGCTGGCCTGCCTGGCGGCCACACCCGATTATCGCATCCAGCAAGCGGAAAGAGAGGGCTTGCGGAGGAAAGAAGCGAAACGGCGCATCGCGAAACACGATGAAGCGTGTGCGGAGTGGACCAAGTTTTTGTTTGAGTTGGGCCCCTGGGACAAGAGCCTGCATGACGTGTTCCTGGCGATGCAGTCCATGGAAGTCAATGACGCCATTGATACGCTCTGCGACTATGCCCACCGACCCGTGCTCGAGACGACAGAAAACGCGCGGAAGGCATTGGCCGACGCTCGGCTGGCGGCACAGGTGAATCTGGCGTTGGTGGAGGCCGGGCATGACACCGACGTGTCCATTCAGGATGGACGCGCGACGATTCTGATTAGAAGACACACCATGCGTATGCAGCGGCTCCAGAAAGAGCTCGAAGCCGTTGCGAAGCGGGTTCCAGGCGTGATCGAGGTCACGGCACGTCCCGGACCACGATGCTGCGAACCGAGCGTCTACGCCCCTTTGGATATAGATATTCCAGCCAAGGTCCTTCTGGTTGATGACGAAAAGGAGTTCGTTCACGCCCTATCCGAGCGGCTGCAAACCCGTAGCATCCAGTCCGCCATTGCTTACGACGGCGAAGAAGCGCTGTCCATGGTCGAGACTGATCAGCCGGAAGTGATGGTTCTGGACCTCAAGATGCCGGGAATAGACGGCCTCGAAGTTCTCCGCCTCGTCAAACAGAAGCACCCTGACACGGAGGTCATCATTCTGACCGGTCATGGTTCGGACGCCGAAGAGACACTGGCGAATCAGCTGGGCGCATTCGCGTACTTGCGCAAGCCGGTGGACATTGATCTCCTGACTGATACGATGAAGCAGGCGAACTCGAAAGTGGGAGCCACTCGGAATGCGAGCAAGCCATCCTCGCAAGCCGGAGGGTGAGAGTCAGTTCTCATTGTGTAAGGCCTTGTCGCGATTGGAGCGAAGCTCCCATGCAGCATCAGGTTGATACGCGCCAGCAGGAAAAGCCACCGAGAACCACCGAGAACATGGCGGCATCAGAGCCAGACTATCGGCGGCTGCGGCGCATTGTTGTGCTTTGCACGATCACCGTTTCCCTGGCGCCCCTCATTCTCATGACCTCGGTGAACTACAGCCAGTACGATCTGGCTTCCCACAACGAGGCGAGGCAGACGATACGGCGCCTCACATCCAACGTCAGGAGATCGCTTGAGTTTTTCCTCGATGAACGAGTCTCGGCGCTCACCTATATCATTCACGACGAGTCCTTTGATCAACTTCATACGGACGCCGAACTCGCGAGAATTCTGGGGAACATGAAAAAGTCCCTGTCCATAGGCGTTCCCGTTGATCTGGGCCTGATCGATGCCAACGGGAATCAACTCTCCTACGTCGGTCCGTATGAACTTCATGGAAAGAGCTACGGGGACCAGGACTGGTTTCACGAGGTCAAACGGCGAGGCGTTTATGTCAGCAACGTGTTCTTGGGATATCGCCAATCACCACATATCGTGCTCGCGGTTTGGCATGAGAGCGAGAAACAGCAAGCCCATGTCTTGCGAGCTACGATTGACACGCGGATGCTCAACGAGCAAATCATGACTTTCGGCGTCAATCCGACCAGTGACTGCTTCCTTGTGAACGGGGACGGCATGCTCCAGACCCCTTCCCACCGCTACGGCGAGGTGCTCGAACACTGCCCGCTTGCCGTACCTCCAAAAGCGAGCGAAACCGAGGTGGTGGACTGGCACGATGAAAAGGGAGACCCCGTCCTTCTGGGCTACGCCTATATCGACAAGTCGCCCTTCATCCTGATTCTGTTGACTCGTCCCACCGAAGTCATGGGGCAGTGGTTAAACCTCCGAGGCGAGTTGGTCCTGTTCCTGGTCGTGAGCGTACTCCTCATTCTGGCCGTGATCTTGTGGGGATCGAGCACGTTCGTGAACCGGATGCGGGATGCGGATGAGAAGCGGGTGACGCTTCTTCACAAAGTCGAGTACACCAACAAGCTCGCCTCTCTCGGCCGCCTCGCCGCGGGAACGGCGCACGAGATCAACAATCCCCTGGCCATCATCAACGAGAAAGCGGGCCTGCTCAAAGATCTGTTCGTATTCGCAGGGAATACGCCTCCGTCCTCGGAAAAGGCCATTCAGGTGACAGACTCCATTCAGCGGGCCGTGGACCGGTGCAGCACCATTACCCACCGCTTGTTGGGCTTTGCCAAACACATGGACGTCCAGAATGAAACCCTCGACCTCCGTGCGCTCATCGAAGACGTTCTGGAGTTTCACCAGAAGGAAATGGCCCATCGGAATCTTCAAGTCGTCATCGAGGCGGGTGAAGACGTCTGCGCCATCGAAAGCGACCGAGGACAGCTTCAGCAGGTTTTCTTGAACCTCATCAATAATGCGTTCGCGGCCGTGCCGGACGGAGGCAGAATTGAAATTCACATTGAACGCGTGGATTCCCATGCGGTTGCCGTCGCCATTACGGATTACGGTGTGGGAATCCCCAAGGAAAGCCTCACGAGGATATTCGAACCCTTCTTCACGACAAAGAAAGGTTATGGCACTGGCCTGGGGCTTTCCGTCACCTATGGCATTGTTCAGAAGCTGCGGGGCCAGATTAGCGTTAAAAGCGAACTTGGCAAAAAGACCTGTTTTACGGTCTCCTTGCCGATTGGCGGGAACAGATAGGAGGGACCATGCACCCCTTACGCGTCCTGTTTGTCGACGATGAGGAAGAGTTGGTATCGACGGTGGTAGAGCGCCTCGGGTTCCGTAACATCGATGCCCAGGGAGCCACCAGCGGCACTGATGCCCTTCAACTTATCCAGGAACAGGACTTCGACATCGTTGTCCTGGACGTGAAAATGCCCGGCTTGGGCGGCTTTGATGTCATCAAGAAAATAAAGCAGCAGCGTCCTGACTTGGCTGTCCTCTTTCTCACCGGCCACGGCGCGAAAGAGGACGCTAAGGAAGGCATCCGGATGGGGGCCTCTGACTACATCATGAAACCCGTCGACATCGAAATGCTCATCAAGATTCTTCATAAGGCAGTGAACGCGTGAGGAAGCAATCTATGCATGAACATGAGAGTCGCCTGCTGCGGAGTGAAGGATTGGCCTTCTTCGGAAGGGTCATGGCCGGACAGAGCCATGAGGTGACCAACGTCCTCAACGTCATCAATGAACTTGCCGGCCTCCAGGGGGATATCCTGGGAGCCGCGGAACCGGGGCGACCCTCAGCCATCGAGAAGTTGACGCAAATCGCTGAGAAGATTCGAGATCAGGTGCAACGGGGAGAGACCATCGTCCGGTCCATGAACCGCTTTGCACACAGTGTGGATTGCCCAGTGAGCGTCTTCGACCTGAAAGAGGCCCTGGAACAGGTTGACTGCCTGGCACAGCGCTCCGCCACTCTCGCGAAGACAACTCTCACCCGAGAGTTTCCCGCAGCATCGATGCCGCTTGAAACGAGCCCATTTGATTTCAAGCAGGCCGTGTTCATGTGTATCGAGATCGCTCTAACAGCTTCTTCCAAGGAGAGGCGCATCACCGCCAGCTATCAGGTCTTCGATACAGGTGTAGAAATCAAAGTTGCGAGCGCGGATCCTATTTCCCCCACGCCCAGCGTCATGGAGGAACAGGCGTACCTTGCGCTGCTCATGCGGAAACTGGGAGGAAAAGTCTCGCCTCTGCCTGTGGCGGAAGCCACCGACCATTTAACGCTTTTTTTTCCGCGCCCAGCGCCCCTCGGACGCGCCGCCGCGGGAGCAATTGAAGACGACAGTACGGAGGAGACCCATGGAAACTGACAAGGTTCTACTGGTGGACGATGAGGTGGAATTCGTGGAGACCCTCGCTGAGCGCATGCGGGCAAGAGGGCTCGACGTGCGAACCGCCAACAGCGGAAACGAGGCGATCGAGAATGTCGAGAAAAACGTTTTTGACGCCATTGTGCTTGATCTCGCCATGCCTGGCATGGACGGCATCGAGACTCTAAAGCGCCTGCGCGAAATGGACCCCTCCCTCCAGATCATGCTTCTCACCGGTCAAGGAACAATCCACGTCGCCACCGAAGCAATGAAACTCGGCGTCATCGATGTCCTTGAGAAGCCTACGGATATTGAGGTTTTGATCAAGAAGATCAAAGAAGCCCGTGCCAATAGGATCATGCTTGCGGAAAAGAAATCCCGCGAGCATATCGATGAGATTCTGAGAAGAAAGGGATGGTAGTATCGGGTACGCATTGGAAGGATGTTCTATCCTCCCCTCCGTTTGAGAGGTGATGTCGGCAATGCCTGATTCGCCAATTCGAAGTGAAACCGAGTTGATTGTGTCGGCTCGAAACCGGAAGTAAGACAACGACGCCAAGGCATTAACGAACTTTCGGGCCCGGAAGCCCCATTCCGCTAGGTGACAGATGTTTTCCATGGTAAGCATTCTTAAACGCATGTTTCCTTTTCTGGGTTGGGTCAAAGAGCTCAATGCCGCTTCACTGCGCGCCGACTTTGTCGCGGGCCTCACGGTGGCGCTGGTCCTGATCCCACAATCGATGGCTTATGCCCAATTGGCCGGCCTCCCCGCCTACTACGGCCTCTATGCGGCCTTCTTGCCACCGATGGTGGCGAGCCTCTTTGGATCGAGCCGACAACTTGCGACCGGACCCGTAGCCGTCGTCTCCTTGATGACGGCCGCCGCTCTGGAACCCCTCGCGACGGCCGGCAGCCAGGAATATATTACTTTTGCAATCCTCCTCGCCCTCATGGTGGGCGTTTTCCAACTGCTTCTCGGGCTGCTCCGGCTCGGGCTTGTGGTCAACCTGCTTTCCCACCCGGTCGTAAACGGTTTCACATGCGCCGCGGCCCTTATCATCGCTTCCTCCCAGCTTCCAAAGATATTCGGCGTGTTTGTGGACAAGGCCGAGCACCACTATGAAACAGTGTTCCGCGTGTTGGTGGCCGCCATCGATCACGCCCACTGGCCAACGATGGGCATGGCCGTCCTGGCTTTTGGGTGCCCAAAACCTGTACGATACCTTTTTTGGAGCGCACTGATTCAAGCTCAAAAGCATCCTTATAGTTGTTTTGTATCCGGACTTTCTTTGTTACTGCACTTTGCGCTCGGGCCTCGCGAATCACAATCGGATGCGGCGCTACGTTGAATCT
>CAZTAR010000114.1:0-11754 GCA_964611695.1 uncultured Planctomycetaceae bacterium
CAGCCCCTGCAAGCACATAAACATAGTCGTATTATTTATGAAATGCGGTACTAGTACTATTGACACTAAAATAAGCCGCCTTGTTACCTGTCTCGGCGCGTGCAATTTCGCCCAGGGCATTTGCGAAAGCGGCTGTGATGATGATTACATTTACCGCTCAACGGCCTGGGAAAATTGCATGGCCGACTGTGATTTCTACTGGGATACGGTTTGCCCCGCTGCATGTTACTCTGGTTTTGGTCTCGGGGTGTTTTAACGCACACAGACCAGTACCGGTACAGTTTGGATGTCACGGGCGGCTTGGCGGCCCGTGCCGGCACTGGCAGCAAGCTGCCAGCGGCGTCCTCCAGTCAAACTGTACCAGTACCGGATATCGCCTGGATCGCAAAAAAACTCCGGCGCCGTTTGATTACGCCGCCGGAGTTCGTTGCCGCACAATATTCTCGATTATGCCTATTCGCCCGTATCCTTCGTACCCTTGTCTTTCTCGAAAGACTTGAACATCTTCTGGAGAGCGCCAAGGTCGAGAACGCGCGTGGAGGCATCCGTGACAGTGCTTGAATCCAACAGGTTCGGATCCATCTCGCCCTCGCCGATCGTGACGGAGATGTGGCCATTCGAGTCGCCGATGTCCTCAATCACCAGCGACCGGACGATTTCTTCGTGTGGGTCGTAAATGATCTTCAACGTGATTCCAAAGAGCCCTTTGAGATTAGATGCATCCGTCTCATCGGCGGCTTCGTCGCCCTCACCGCGGCAGAGTCTGATGTCAAGTTTGGGGGGCTGCCTCGCCGAAGCGCCGACGCCGACCTGAATGGTGTTTTTGCCTGAGATGCTTTTCAGACGGGATATCGCTTTGACGGTTGTTTCGTCTTCAATCGGAAGCGTCAGGAGGATGTTGCCATCGGGCTGTTCCATGATGGTGGCGCCGATGTCGGAGGCGGATTCGATTAGCTCCGTGATGATCTGTGTGACGGTTTCGTTACGGAAATGATCCGTGCCGAAAGTATTGAATTTCATGTCATCGGCGGGAAGGAACACGAGCGTGGTGCCGCCGGGTGGCAGGAAGAAGTTGAGGATGGGGGCGATTTCAGGATCAGGAACGACAAGCTTGCGGATGAGCACCCAGCCACCGTTGGGTGAGAGACCGAATGTTGCGTCGACTTCGATCGGCGGTCCATCGGAGTCTTCGGTCACCTTGGCCTGAATATCGCCGGCGATGCCGGATTCGCAAGCCTGGAGTTTGCCGTTGACAAAGACCTCTTCGATGTTGACCGAGTCGATGACGATGTCGATGAGCGGCGATTGGCGGATTTGGTCGTCGAGCTTCGCGAGAATGACAGCAGCATCCACACTCCCGTTGCCTGCCGGGTGATACAGAAAGCCGAAGATCAGCGCGAGCGATGCCGCGACACCGACGGTCGACAGGAATGCCGGCCTCCGCACGAATCGCATAGTGCGCGAACTCGCATCGGTGTGTGGGTGATGGAATGCTGCGGCGCATCGTGCGCGGGCCGCGTCTGAAAGTGTGTCCGGCGTGCCGACATGCGCGCCAAGTGACGACAGGTTATCGTCGAACTGTTGATTGGGATTGTGTGGGGTGTTCATGGCTGGTCCGTCCTTTCCGGACGCCGCAGAACCTCTCGCAGGCGGTTCCGAGCGCGATATAGCTTTGTCTCGATGCTCTTGACTGTCGTCCCGAGTTCCTTCGCGATGTCGGCCTGGGGGCGACCCTCGAAATAGAAGGCGAAGATGAGTTGTTGATCCGCTGCCGGAAGCGACGTGACGGCCAACATCAGTTGGTCGACCGTTTCCCGTTTGGCGAGCACGTCAGGCGGTAGCGGCCGGGCGTCCATGTCCTCCGCGAGTTGCCGCGACAACTCGGCATCCTCGATGGGGATTCGTCCGTTGTTTCTGCCATTCTGGCGCCAGTGCAGGCGGACGAGATTCCGAGCGATGCCCCGTAACCAGGCCTCACATGCGCCATCATCCGTGGGGCTTCGGTTGTTCCCGGCGGCAGCGGTGCACGTCTGCTGCAGGAGATCTTCGGCGGAATTCCTGTTACCCCCGACCCGGAATAGGATGAAGCGATAGAGTCCGTCCGAGCACGCATCGAAGACGCGCCACACGTGGTTCTTATTTCCATCCAAACAGAGTCGGGACTCGTCCGCCGTCGGTTCGATCCGTGCGGCTGCTATGGCGATGTCCACGTGGAAGCCTCCTGAGGAGTTTTGGCGTCGCTGCCGGCAGCGTTGCCTTCTACCTTATCTAATGCGCGAAATTGGGGATGCCCCTCACAGATTTTTTCTTGAATTGGCCAAACAAGGGATTCGTGCCTTGTGAAGGCTTCATCCTTGTGGTTTCGCATGTCGTTACGGCGGCCGGCATTGCCGCCCCCCCGTCAGATAAGGAGTTTGCCCAGAAACAGGGCTCCAAGGGCGTGGAATTGCCGGAGAGGGCTCCTATGATTCGAGAAAGAAGAGATGGAGTCAAAAGGATGTCGAGAGCCTGTGTGTTAGCAATTATCGTAATACTGGCTGTGGGAAGCGGCGCGTTTCTACTCCAGGCGACCGGTCCAAGGAAACAGCTTAACCAACCTCTATCCGCCAAGGAGACCTCATTCGTGATGACGCAAGATGGAAAACAATTTTCCAAGAGTGGCCACGATATTACACGACTGGAACCAGGGCGAATCGAGAAACTTGCCCAGGGCCTGAGCCCCCAGGAGCGAGACATCTTGCTGGGCAAGGGCACGGAAAGGCCCTTTTGTGGCGGCTTGTTGGACCAGAAGAAAGAGGGTGTGTACACCTGCCAACTGTGTGGCCTTCCCTTGTTCAAGTCGGATGCCAAGTTCACGTCTGGAACCGGTTGGCCCAGCTTTTTTCAGCCGTCTGACCCGGCACACATCCACGAAGAACGGGACATGAGCACCGGTGTGCTCCGCACGGAGATTCAGTGTGCAAGATGCCGGTCGCACCTTGGCCATGTGTTTGAGGACGGCCCGCCGCCGACGGGTTTTCGTTATTGCTTGAATTCCGCGGCGCTACGGTTCTACGCCAATGGCGAGGATCTTCCGCCGGAGTCCCGTCCGACCGAGTTGAAGACGGCGTACTTTGCGGGGGGGTGCTTCTGGGGGATTGAAGATCGATTTCAGAAGGTGCCAGGGGTTGTTGACGCCGTCTCGGGTTACATGGGTGGAAAGGCGGCGGAGCCATCCTATAAGCTCGTGTGCACCGGCCAAACGGGCCATGCGGAAGCCGTTCGCGTCAGCTACATCCCGGCGACGGTAAGCTATCGGCAACTCTTGGAGCAGTTTTTCGGATTCCACGATCCGACACAGCTCAATCGGCAGGGACCGGACGTCGGTTCCCAGTATCGCTCGGCGATATTCGCGGCGGACCAGGAGCAGCTCAAGCTTGCGAGCGCGTACTTGGATGAGTTGAAGAAATCGGACAAGTTCCGCGGTCGTAAGATCGTGACAAAGATCGAGCTTGCCGGGACATTCTACGAAGCTGAAGACTACCACCAAGACTACCATGCCAAACACGGGGGCTCGTGTTCGATTCCATGACGCAAGATCAGAGCCGCGCGTGTCAGCCAGCGGTCAGCTTTCGCCGAGGCGGGTCTTTCATTTTGACAGACTCCCTATTCCCTCCCCGCCCGCCGCTCTGAATGCGATAGAGCAATTAACGATTGAGTGTGGCGCCGGCGTCTCGCCGGTGGAAGCAAGGAGGCCGAGTGCCGTTGCCTCACCGGCGAGACGGCGGTGCCACATATCAACGTGAAACACTATAGTGTTCAATGATTTTCAAAAAACGTTTACACTGGTCCTATGCTTCCTGACGACGAGATTTGCCTCTGCAATCATGTTTCCCTTCGCAAGCTGGTCAAGTTTGCGCGTCGCGAGCGGCCCAAGCGGCCCGGTCAGATGGCCGGCTGTCTTGGTGCGGGCACCGGTTGCGGGTGGTGCATCCCCATTCTGACGGAGATCGCGAAGGACCCGGACGGCTTCTCAGGGTTAGACCTCGACGCGGACACCCATGCTTGTGATCGCAGGGACTACCGGGAAGCGGGCGGGTCGAAGAACCGTTTTTGAATCGCGTGTCAGGCTTGATGTCTGGGACGCCGAGGCAAGCAAATCAGGCGGATTGAGCACGCGGCGGAGGCCGGCAGCCACACTCTCCATATTCGGCATTGCATGGTTCGAGTTGGATTCCCCGCCGGGGGTGATCGAGCGTAACGACCGCATGAACTCCGCGTGGGGTCTTCCACGACGATAGGCCGGCTCGCGCGGCGGATGTTTCAGGTATCTCGTGATGCCGGCCCAGTCGGGATCGACCAGGAGCGTCACCGAGTAGTAGAGCAGATCACGAGATCGATGCAGGCAAGCGCCGCCGATCTTGTGTTCGCCCAAGCATAAATCACAAATGCCGGCTTGGCTGACACCGGGAAAACCGATGCTATCCAGGCCGCGGATGAGCCATTCGGTGAGCGTGTCAAAGTGTCGTTGATGGTGACCGAACGGCAGGCCTGTTGCCGCGACCGACACAATGATGTTCCCAGGATCGAGTAGGACCGCGCAGCCACCGCCGTAGCGTCTGACAATCGGGATGTTGTCCGCTTGACACGCGTCGAGGTGCAATTCCATCTCGAGCTTACTACCGGAGCCGAGCACGACGACCGGTGAGGTGAGCCGATAGACACGGACGCGCGTCCGTCCGTCTCGTCTTGATGCTTCGATGAAGTCGTCGTCGTATGCATAGGATGGGACGGCATCGTTAATCACGCGTGTCACCTGCCGGCGCATGGACGTGGACCGCGGAACCGGCAGCCACTTCAGCCGCTTCCATGATCGCTTCGGACAAGGTTGGGTGCGGGTGGATCGTGACCATCAGGTCTTCCAGTGTTGCGCCCATTTCGAGTGCGAGCGTGCCTTCGGCAATCAACTCAGAGGCATGTGGGCCGACCATGCCCACGCCGAGGACGAGTTTGGTGTCCGGGTCGTAGATGATCTTGACCAGTCCGTCGGCGCGTCCCATCGTGCGCGCCCGGCCGAGCGCCGAGAGCGGAAACCGCCCGACGCCTACCAGGAGTCCCTTCTCATCCGCCTCACGTTCGGTCAGCCCGGCCCAAGCCAGTTCCGGGTCCGTGAAGATCACCGCCGGTATTGCGGAATTGTCGAACGCCGACGGATGCCCGTCGATCACTTCCGCGACGACTTTTGCTTCTCGGCTTGCCTTGTGTGCCAGCGCCGGGCCCGGGGTCACGTCGCCGATGGCGTAGATGTGCGGAACGTTCGTTCTCCCTTCCGCACTTACTTCGATCAGCCCACGTTCGTTCGGCGTAATGCCGACGGTATCGAGGCCGAGATTGTCCGTGTTGGGTCTCCGCCCGATCGCAACCAAAACTTGGCCAAATTCCTCCGTGTGTTTGTTTCCTTTTTGCTCGATCGTGACCGCGAAGCCGGATGTGGTCTTTTCCACACCAACGACCTTCGATTCGAGTTGAATCGCCTCAAACTTCTTCTCGCAGTTTTTGACGACAACGTCAACGAGGTCGTGATCCGCTCCGGCGAGGAGGCGCGGGAACAGTTCGACCATCGTCACGCGGGAGCCGAGCCCCGCATAGACCAGGCCCAGTTCCATTCCGATGTATCCCCCGCCGACGACCAGCAGTCGTTCGGGAATCTCGGGCAGCTTGAGCGCATCGGCCGATGTCCAGAGCGGCAGGTCGTAGCCGGGAGGCAGCTCGTTGATGCGTGATCCCGTCGCGATGATGCACTGGCGAAAGTCGAGCCCGGAGGTGTCGCACTCTGCGATGGCGATGGACTTTGGCCCGTCGAAGTGAGCGCGACCGTGGATGACCTCCACGCCTCGGCGTTTGAGAAGGCCGCCAATGCCTTGTGTGAGGCCGTCGACTACCGACTCGGTCCACGCGAGCAGGTTCTTCGGGTCGATCGTCAGCTTCTCGAATGTCAAGCCGGCCTTGGCTGCTTCGCGCGCGGCCGCGGCGAGTTCCACGATGTGGATGAGAGCCTTAGAAGGAATGCAACCTTCCGTCAGGCATACGCCGCCGAGTCGGTCGCGCTCTTCGATGAGTGTGACTTCTTTGCCAAGATCGGCCGCGCGAAGCGCTGCGACGTACCCACCTGGGCCGGCGCCGATGATGGCAACCTCTGTTTCTTGTCGCAAGCTTCCCACGACCATGATCTATTCTCCAAATGAGGCTTCGCCGGGCCCTCCGAAAGCATCCTATGCTTCGATCATCAGGAGATTCGGATCTGATAACCGCCGCACAATGCCGGTCGCAAACCGCGCCGCCTCCGCCCCGTCCGCGATGCGATGGTCAAATGCCAGCGTGATAGGCAGCATCTTACGCACGACAATCTTCCCGTCCACCACGACGGGTTTTTCCCGGGCGCGTGCCATGCCAAGAATGGCCACTTCGGGGTAGTTAATCGTCGGAACGACCGCAGTACCGCCGAGCGGACCGACATTGGTGATGGTGAACGTGCCTCCGCGCATGTCCGCAGCTTCTAATTCGCCGTTTCGAGCCTTTTCGGCGACGTGTTCAATGTCGGCGGAGATCTGCAGGATACTCTTGCGATCGGTATCGCGGATGACCGGGACAACCAGACCGCGATCAGTGTCAACCGCCACGCCGACGTTGTAGTACTTCTTGTAAACGATTTGTTCCTTGGCGAAGTCGAGGCTGGCGTTGAAGACCGGCGATTCCTTGAGTCCCGCCGTCACGGCCTTGATGACAAACGCCAGCAACGTGAGTCGGCCCCCTGGCTCGCCGGTTCTACGCTCGCGCTCGCGGCGTCGGAAGTCTTCCAGAAGGGTGACATCGACCTCATCCATATGGGCCACGTGCGGCACTAGGGTCATCGAGGTCACCATCTTGCGGGCCACCTTGCGGCGGATGGATCGCACGGCTTCGGTTTCAACGTGGCCCCATTGCGAGAAGTCAGGCAACGGCTCGATGGTGAGGAATGGAATCGCGGTCTTGCCGGAAGGGTCGAACTCGAATGTGGCGTGTTCTGGAGTTTCCTCGGCCTCGGTCTCGGTCTGAGTCTGTACTGTCGGCACGCCGCCTTCCGCGAATCGCTTGACATCCTCCGGCGTGACGCGGCCGGCGGGGCCCGTGGGCGGAACGCTCGCGATATCAATATCGAGTTCGCGTGCCAACTTGCGCGTCGCCGGGGCCGCCACGACACGGCCCCAGGAGGCCGAGGGTGGTTTGGCGCCGTCACCGTTAGACGGAGTGGTCTTTCCCTCTGCTGCCGCGGCGCCGGTGGATGCAACAACCGTCTCCGCGACGGCGGTGGCAGACTGAGGCTCTGACTTTGGCTCCGGCTCTGATTTCGATTTCGGTTTCGATTGGGATTGAGATTCCGATTGTGATTCCGTTCCGTTGTCGATCACGACGATCACATTGTCCACGAAAACGGTTTCGCCGATTGCGCCGGATGTTGACACAACCTTGCCGCCACAGGGTGACGGGATCGTCAAGGCCGCCTTGTCCGTCTCGACGTCGACCAGCGGTGCGTCTTCTTCGATTGTTGCGCCTGGTTCGACATGCCACTTTAGAATCTCACCTTCGTGAATGCCTTCGCCCAAATCGGGCAGCTTGAATTCGTACACGGTGCTCTCCTAGAAATCGACGGTTTCCTCAATGGCGCGGCGAATCCGGCCGACGGACGGCAGATACGAATTTTCCCGACCGAAGTACGGGACGGTGATATCGTAGCCTGTCACGCGGCGGACCGGTGCTTCGAGGTACATCAGAACAGTATCGTTGATCGTCGCGATGATCTCCGAGGCGGGGCTGAACGAACGCGGCGCTTCCTGCACAATGACGCAACGGCCGGTCTTCTCCACGGAGCCGGCGATCGTGTCGGTATCCATCGGCGAAATCGTGAGCAGGTCGATCAGCTCGATACCGATGCCACGCTGCTCCTGGACATCCTGGACCGCCTGAATCGTCGGGCGCATCATCGCGCCCCACGAGATGACCGTCAGGTCGGTCCCTTCCTGGACAACCTGCGACTTGCCGATCTCCATGACCTCTTCTTCGTCACTCACGGCTTCGCGAAACGCACGGTAGGATCGCTTGGGTTCCATGAAGATCACCGGATCAGGATCACGGATCGCGGCGACCAACAGCGCTCGCGCGTTGCGCGGTGTCGAGGGTATGACGACCTTGAGGCCGGGGACGTGTGCGAACGTTGCTTCATGGCTTTCGGAGTGATGCTCCAGGGCGCGCACGCCGCCGCCGTATGGCATCCGAAGTACCATTGGCACGGTCAGCTTTCCCTGCGTTCGAGAACGGAACCGAGCCGCCTGACCTTCAAGTTGTCCCAGTGCGATGTAGGCAAACCCGGAAAACTGCATCTCCGCGACAGGCCGTAATCCCGCAATCGCCATTCCGACCGACGTGCCCACGATGCCCGATTCCGCGAGAGGCGTATCAATCACGCGATCCTCGCCGAACTTGTCGATCAGACCATCCGTGACGCGGAACACGCCACCGTTCGGGCCGATGTCCTGGCCGAGGGCGACGACTCGATCATCTTTTGCCATCTCCTGTTCGAGTGCCAGGTTGATCGCTTGAACCATATTGCGTTTAGCCATTTGCCTTCTCCTTCTCGATCTCACTGAGGAACTCCGCCCGCTGTGCTTCAATCCTGGGATTCGGATTCCCGAACACATGGTCGAACGGGACATCTTCTCTCAGCCCGGTGATGCTTTCATACTTGGCGACGGCCTCCTCGATCTTGCCGTTGACCTCCGCATCGAGTTCCGCCTGCTGGTCGTCATTCCAAAGCCCCTGCGACACGAGGAACTTCTGGAGGCGAGGAATGGGGTCACGTCTCTCCCACTCCGCAACTTCCTCGTCCGTCCGGTATCGACTCGGATCGTCGGCGGTCGTGTGCATCTTCAAACGATAGGTCATGGCTTCGATGAGCGTGGGGCCGCCACCGGCGCGAGCCCGATCGAGTGCCTCTTTCGTCACCTGATACGTGGCCAGCGCGTCGTTGCCGTCGACCTGCACGCCGGGGACCCCATACGCGATTCCCTTCTGTGCGATGGTGCGAGAACGAGTTTGCTTGTGGCGTGGGAGGGAAATGGCCCACTGATTGTTTAGACAGAAGAAGACGACAGGCACTTGCCAGACGGCCGCAAAGTTCATTGCCTCGTGGAAATCACCTTCTGATGTTGCGCCGTCGCCAAAGAAGCAGACAGCGGCTGTATCTTTTTCCCCTTGCAATCGCATTGCGTAAGCGATTCCAACGGCGTGCAGCGTCTGACTGGCGATGATGACCGAAAGCGGCAGCGTTCGTTCTCCACCGGGAAACATGTTACCCTCTTCGAATCCGCCGAAGCAGAGGAAGATGTTTTCGATGGGGTCACCTCGCAACAGGCGTCCACCCAATTCACGGAACGAACCTGCGTACCAATCTTCTTTTCTCATCGCCAAGGCCGGTCCGCAGGCCGCCGCCTCTTGGCCGGAACACAACGGAAAGGTCCCGATGCGTCCTTGCCGTTGCAGCTTGAGCATTCGCTCGTCCACGGCGCGGGCGAGGACCATCGCCCGATACAATTCAAGAGAATCCGCAGTTTCAAGGACTGACTCACGATCAGGACGCAGATTGCCGTCCTGATCCATCACTTCAAAGCAGGGATAATCAGGAGTCTGGTCTTGAGTATTCACATCGGGTTTATACATTTCCGGTTCTCCCGCCGTCGGCCGGCCAGATATTGTAGGGGGGTGTGTAGCACGCATTGTTGTATCACCTCATCGTCTTGATCCCATGCGGCGAAAAGGAATCAGGTTTTCGTCTTTTTCTGGAAGTCGTGTAATTCTTTTTGCTGAAACGACTTACAGGTTTTCGCTGTGGTTCCGGAGAAGCGTCATGCTCTATTGGCGTCCTAAAATTAAAAACTCCGCCGAAAGCCACTTGACACCGATAACTTTATTGATAATAATAGCTATTAGTGATAGGGAAGGCAAGGCATGGCTGAAAGAATTCATCGAAGAAAGACGCAGCAACGCCAAGTGGTGCTTGAGGAGTTGAAGAAGCTTGCCTCACACCCCACAGCGACGGAATTGTACGAAGTCGCGCGAAGGCGACTTCCTCGAATCAGCTTGGGGACGATCTACCGCAACCTCGACCTCTTAGTTCAGATGGGGCTCGTCCGGAAAGTGGAGGCGCATGGTTCTGAGGCGAGGTTTGATGCTGAATTGGGACACCACTATCACGTGTGTTGTGTTCGATGTGGTCGGATTGATGATGCTGAAGACCTTCCGGATGATGTTGTCCCCCACACAATCAAGCGTCTTGGCGGCTACGTGATTCTCGGATACAACTTGGGGTTCGAAGGCATTTGTCCAGCATGTCGAACGGATTGGATGGACTGTGCCGACGGCGCCAATCCTTCGCAGAGGCGATCAACGGACCCTCGCGCTAGCGGGAGAACAGATGTCGCATCTCCAGAACAAAGACCGGATAACTTTTTTCAAAACTGAGAGGTAACAACATGCTTACACCGAAAATCCAAGATGCTTTGAATAAGCAGATCAACGCCGAGCTTTTCTCTTCGTACCTTTATCTTTCGATGTCCGCCTGGTTGGAGTCGCAGGGATTCAAGGGGATGGCGAATTGGGTGCGGATACAGGTCCAGGAAGAGAATATCCATGTGATGAAGTTTTTTGACTTCGTTCTTGAGCGAGACGGTCGTGTGCTCCTAGAGGCAATAGAGGGCCCCAAGACTGAGTGGAGTTCTCCGCTGGAGCTCTTCCAGGAGGTGTGCGAGCACGAGGCGAAGGTGACGGGGCTGATCAACAAGCTCGTGGATCTTTCCGTTGCCGAGAGTGACCACGCGGCGAACACCTTCCTGCAGTGGTTCGTGACGGAACAGGTTGAGGAGGAGTCGACGGCTCGAGATGTCAGAGACAAGCTCAAGCTGGCGGGAGACAGCGGCGCGGTGTTGTACATGATCGACCAGGAGCTCAGCAAGCGACCGCCGCCTGTCGCGGCGGCGGCCACTCCGGTGTGACGCCCCAGCGTAAAATCCCCCGACGAAAAACCCAGGCGTGCCATCCGGTGCGGCACCCTATGGCTTGTTGTACGAGATTCATGGAACTCGAGCATTGAGGAACAAGGTAATGACCATCGAAGAGGCGATCAAGACGGCGATCGAGTTCGAGACCGAAGTGCGTGATGTTTACCGTGACGCCGCGGGCAGGGCTGTGGATCCCACGGGAAAACGCGTTTTCACCGTGATGGGCGATGAGGAGCAGGACCACATCCGCTACCTGGTGGAGCGTCTGAGTGAGTGGCGTCAAACCGGAAAGGTCAAGTCTGCCGCTTTGAAGACGGCAGTACCTTCGAAGGACGTGATCGCCGAGGGCGCCTCGAAGCTCGCGTCGGGAATGTCTGACACGGATCATGGGACGGAGATGGAGATGCTCCGGAAAGCTTTGGACGCTGAGCATCGGACCAGCGAATTCTATAGGAAGATGGTGAGGGAATTGCCCGTTGAAGGGCAGAAGCTCTTTGAACGTTTTGTTGAGATTGAAGAAGGGCATCTTGCGATTGTGCAGGCAGAAATGGACTCATTGACTGGGACCGGGGCTTGGTTCGACGTGCTCGAGATCAAGCTGTAGCGCCTGCGTTTGATTCAAGATTGCAGAAAGGAACAGCTACGATGAAGAAGTGGAAATGTACAGTTTGTGGTTACATTCATG
>CAZTAR010000115.1:0-11748 GCA_964611695.1 uncultured Planctomycetaceae bacterium
GGCTTTGTCGCGCGCCCCCCCGTGGCCGGCGTTTGGGGCTTACAACCCCCGTTTCGTCCTCGTCGGCCACGGGGGGCCGACGCTACGCTGGGCGCCATGCCTTCACAACCCACTCAAGCGGGACGGGTAGGCATTTCTGCTCGGCATTCGCCATGCTTACCCGCGACGTTGTCGCGTGAAAGCATGGCACCCAACGCCTCGTGCGTTCGTACCTCAGCCCCATCGAGCCTGGAATTGCCCTGTCCGCTTGGACCCACGGCTCACAAATGGCTACCATATCAGCTACATAGCAAAACAAGGAGACTTTCTGATGCCGTCAAGCGACATTCCAACCGTCAAGCTCCTCATCAACGGAGAACTCGTTGACTCCAAGACCAACCGGTTTGGGCCCGTGTACAACCCATCCACCGGCGAACCAATCGCCCAGTGCCCATTCTGTCCGGAGGATGAGACGAATACCGCGATCGAAGCGGCCCAGGCAGCCTTTCCCGCCTGGAGCGACAAGCCCATCGTCGAGCGTGCCCGAGTCATGTTCCGAGTCGTCGCCTTGATGGAGAAACAGGCCGATGACCTCGCTCGTACGATCTCGCGCGAGCACGGCAAAACCTACGCCGAATCCGTCGGCTCCGTCCGCCGCTCGATTGAGATGGTCGAGTTCGCCTGCGGCATGCCCACGCTCACGATGGGGGACACGGTCCACAACCTGGCCCAACAAGTCGATTGTGAGACCTATCGCTACCCGCTCGGCGTCTGCGTCGGCATCACGCCGTTCAACTTCCCGCTCATGGTCACGCTCTGGACGCTGCCGATTGCACTCACTGTCGGCAACACCTATGTCCTCAAGCCCAGCGAGAAGGTGCCACTCAGCGCGATGAAGCTGGCGGACATCTTTACAGAGGCAGGCCTGCCCAAGGGCGTGTTCAACATCGTCCATGGCGACAAGGAATGCGTGGACGTCCTGCTGAAGCATCCGCATGTCAAGGCCGTGAGCTTCGTTGGCAGCACGCCGATCGCCAAGTACATCTACGAGACCGCCACGGCGCATGGCAAACGCTGCCAGGCGAACGGCGGCGCGAAGAACCACATCGTCGTCATGCCCGACGCGGACATCCAAACCGCCGCCGCCGCGGTGCAGACCAGCGCGTTCGGCTGCTCCGGCCAACGCTGCATGGCAGGCCCGTTCGCCGTCGCCGTGGGCGATGCCGCGGGGCCGCTGGTTGAGACACTCGTTTCCCGCGCGAATGCGATGAAGGTCGGACCCACTGACCGCGACTGGGGTGCCGATATGGGGCCGGTCGTGACGAGCCAGCACCGCGACAACCTGTGCAAGCAAATCGAGATCGGCTCGAAGGAGGGCGCGAAGCTCGCACGTGATGGCCGCGGCATCAAGGTCGCAGAGGCGCCCAACGGTTTTTATCTCGGCCCCACGATCTTCGACTATGTCAACCCCAAGATGCACGTGGCCAAGGCCGAGCTATTCGGCCCCGTGCTCAGTGTGGCCCGGGTCGGGTCGCTGGGTGATGCCATCGAGATGACCAACCGATGCGAATACGGCAACGGCGCCGTCATCTATACCCGTGACGGCCGCGCGGCCCGTGAGTTCAAGCACAGTGCCGGCGCCGGCATGATCGGCATCAACGTCGGTGTTCCCGCCCCGATGGCGATGTTCCCTTTCACCGGGCACAAGGCCAGTTTCTTCGGAGACCTGCACATTCAGGGTAAGGACGGCATCCGATTCTTCACCGAGCAGAAGATGATCATGACGCGTTGGCACGAAGATGGCGCGGCGGGAGAATTCATCACGACGAGAGGATAGTCGCGGCGCGCAAAAAACCCGGCAGGCCGATGAATAGCATCAACCTGCCGGGCTCACGATTCAGTTTCGTCTGGGAGCGACGAACTCTTAGGCTTTGCCCTTGAGTTCGACCTTGGCGCCGGCCTCTTCCAGTTCCTTCTGCAGCTTCTCGGCATCTTCCTTCGAGATGTCTTCCTTCACCGCCTTGGGGGCGCTGTCGACGATCTCTTTGGCCTCCTTGAGGCCGAGCTGGGTTGCCGCACGAACGACCTTGATCACGTTGATCTTCTTGTCGCCGGCTTCCTTCAGGATGACGTCGAAGACCGTCGGGGCCTCGTCGGCCTCGGCTTCGCCGCCGCCGCCACCGGCCGCCATCACCACGCCGCCGCCGGCCGGCTCGATGCCGTATGTATCTTTGAGATAGTCCGCCAGTTCCTGGGCATCCTTGACCGTGAGGCCAACGATTTTGTCGCCCAGTTCCTTGACCGTCGCGCTGAATTCTTTCGCAGGTGCTTCCGCCATAACTAATCTTCCTTCGATCTAGTGCCCTATCAGGTCCATCGACCCGACCGGGCGTCAGTCAAACCGCCTCGATAGCTGGAATCCCGTTGACCCCATTTAACCCGCCGCAGTGTCGCGGCGCTTAATGGGCAGTCGAGACGCGGTAAATGTTTCGTTCTTCTGCTCGAGCGACACGGTCGTGCAGCTACGCCACTTTTTCGATGGCCTCGCCCTTTTCGAGCTTCTCGGCGATTGCCTTGATACAGCCGGCGATTTTCCCGCCGACGTTCAAACAACCGGCGATACGCCTGGCTGGTGAGATCACCAACATCACGATATCGCCCTGAAGTTCCGCCTTGCTCTTGCGCTTCGCCAATTCCGCGATGGAGTAGAGTTCAACCTCGCCATCGATCAGGCCGCTGCGCAACTCGAATGCGGGGAAGTCCTTCGCAAGCCGGACCAACTCCTTCGCGGTATCCGCTGAACTCGATCCGCCCGTCACAAACGCGCACGGCCCCTGCAAGAGCGGCGAGATCGGTTCGAGAGCCGTACCCGCCAGTACGCGCTTTGCCACCCGATTCTTGACGACGTGGACTTCAATGTCCTTCGCGCGAAGCTCGCCGCGCAATTCGTTCACGTCGTTACCGGTCAGCCCATGCACGCTCACGACCATGACGCTGTCCAGGCCGGAGTACTGCCTCCGCAAATCCTCTTCGACTAGTTCTTTGATCGCTCGGCTCATTTTCACTCCGCCTATTGATGCGCAACCTCTAGCTGGATTGCCGGTGACATACTGCCGCTGATACAAATTTTCTTGATGAACGCGCCCTTGCTCGCGGAAGGCTTCATTTTGCGAATGTGCCCGATGAAGGACTGGATATTCTCTTTGAGATCCTCGTCCGGAAAATCCGCCGTGCCGACGACCGCGTGGATATTGCCGCCCGAATCGTTTCGGAACTCGACTTTGCCGGCGGCAAAGTCGCGAACAGCATTCTCAACATCCGGTGTCACGGTACCATTCTTCGGGCTCGGCATCTTGCCCTGCGGTCCCAGGACACGCCCAAGCTTGCCGACTTTGCCCATCGAACGGGGATGCGCGATGGCAACATCGAAATCCATCCAACCGCCACTGATCTTCTTGACCAATTCGTCGATGCCGGCTTCGATCGCGCCTGCGGCCTGAGCCTTCTCGGCGTCCTCACCCTCACAGAAAGCGATCACGCGCTTCGTCTTGCCGATTCCCTTGGGCAATGAGACCGATCCCCGAATCATCTGGTCCGCCTGCCTGGGATCAATCCCGAGGTGCATGACCAGGTTCACCGTCTGCTTGAACTTGGTGCCGCCGGTGACTTCCTTCAGGAGTTTGAGGCCCTCTTCCACCGGGTATTGCTTGTCCCGATCCACTTTTCCGAGGTTTGCCTTGTGTCGGCGGCTCCGGCCACGCATCGAGCGGCCGCGCCCACGCCGGCTCGCGCGCGTCTCCGAATCCAACCCCGTCGGCGATGCCTTCGGCTTTTTCGCTTTGGCGCCGCCGTCCTTCGGCTTGCCTTCGCCGCCCTTCGCCTTTGATTCGGCTGGCGGCGCCTTCGGCTCGGCCCCGGCGTCCTTGACCTGCGGACTTTCCACCGCGGCGTTCTCGCCGCTTCCGTCAGTCTTTTCATCTGTCATGGATATCCCTCATTTGCGACCTCTCGGTCTGCCACGATTGACGGCTCGTGGTCGAGCCTGGGAGAGAAGCTATTAGCTCTTAGCTATAAGCCGTTAGCTGCTAGCCACTCTTCGTTAGGTTGTTGTTTTGCCGTTGTTGCGTCTTCACGTTTCGGCGTCCCGGCCGTCCCGTGTTTCGGTTTTTTGGCGTTTCGGCGTTTCCTACCCCTCGATTTCGATCCCCATATTCCTGGCCGTGCCGGCGATGATCTTCTTGGCCGCGGCGATGTTGCCCTGGCAATTCAAGTCGCCAATCTTGGTTTTGCAGATCTTCTCCAACTGAGCATCGGTAATCTTGCCGACCTTCTCACGGTTCGGCGTGCCGGAGCCCTTAGCCACCTGTGCCGCTTCTCTCAAGAGCGCCGCCGCCGGTGGGCTCTTCACAATAAAGTCGAACGTCTTGTCGGCGTAGACGGAGACCACTGCCGCGACAGGCATGCCGTTCAGGTGCCTGGTTCGTTCGTTAAACTGCTGAACGAACTGGCCCGGGTTGACTCCCCATTGGCCACAAGCAGGACCGATCGGCGGCGCCGGCGTGGCCTGCCCTCCCGGACCCTGAACCTTGAATACCGCCTTTGCCGTTTTCTTTTTCTTCTTCTTTGCCACAACAGTGCCTCGGTTCACATTTCGCCCGGCAACGCCGGATCAAGTCAACTCAACTTGCCAGTATTCCAGCTCGATCGGCGTTGCGCGACCGAAGATGGTCACGATCACGCGGACGTTGCCCTTGTCCGGGAACACCTCGTCGATCTCGCCTTCGAAGTTCTCGAAGGGGCCTTCCTTGACCTTGATGGGGTCGCCTTTCTTCATGCCGGACATGCCGGCCAGGGTCGGTTGCTCGGCCGACTTCTCCACGACCGCCAACATCTTCTCGACGTCGTGCGGGCGCATCGCCGTGGGCTTGCCGTCCGACCCGATGAAATCCCCCACGCTCATGGTCTCCTTGACCATGAACCATACGCTCTCTGAAATGCTGCCATCCTCTTCGGGCGCCATCTCCACGAAGACATAGCCCGGATAGAGCTTGCGGTCGAAAACCTTCGCAACACCCCCGCGCATCCGCTTTTCACGCTGCGAAGGAACGAGAATCCTGCCGATGCGATCCTCCAGGTTTTCGATACGCACCTTGCGTTTCAGGGCGTCACAGACCTGCTCCTCGCGATTGCTGGCGACACGCAGAACGTACCACAGCATTCCCGAGGTATTTTCATTGTCTTGCCCAACGGCGGAGGATGAGGCATCAGTCGCACTCGCCCCATCTGCAGGCTTGGACTCCGGCGATACGGCATCCGCCGAAGCCGCAACATCCTCTTCCACGGGTGTGCTTTCCGTTTCAGAGACTGCAGCCGACGTCTGGTCGTCGCTTGCGGTATCCACATCTGTTGTTTTGGTCTCTTCGGCGTCCACCGCCCGGACCTCCCACGCTACGCGTTCGGTATCGGAATCATTCGAGCCCAAACATCTTGAGCACGCCACCCGTCTTCAGTACCCCGATCGAACCGAAGAAGGACATGAAGAAAAGGTCAACAACAAACAGCAGGGCGCCCATGAGCAGCATCACGATCACCACGACCTTGGTAGAACCGATGATGTCCTTCCGGGTGCTCCAGTTCACCTTCTTCATCTCGCCTTCCGTGGCGATGAGAAAGTCGCAAATCTTGTGATTCAGCGCGAGTGCCCAATATCCAAACAATCCGAAAGCCAAAATCACGGCAACGGGAATGCCCACCTGAATCAACTTCGTGGACGCGCCCAGGTCAACGACCAACAGCTTCTCGTGTAGGAAGTAGGCAAACCACAACACGAGAACACCGATCCCGATCGCCGTCCAAACGCGCGTATGGTAGCCCTGTCCTCGCTTGTAGATATCAAAGAATCCGCGGCGCTCGCCATCATGACTCGCGACAACGTGTTTCCCCTCGGCGTAATCTTTCTTTGGCACACTAACTTCAGACACTCGAGGCTCCTTGTCGGCGACGGCTGTGCCCGGACTCGTTCTGTTTCCCCCAGCCATTTCACTCTCTCCCGTCCGGAAAAAAAGAGAATCGCTCACCCGGCGCTTTGCAGCCAAACCGACCGCTTTGGCGCCGAATCACCAGGAGCGGAGGGACTCGAACCCCCAACCGCCGGTTTTGGAAACCGGTGCTCTACCAGTTGAGCTACGCTCCTTCCGCACAGTCCCAACCGGCATCCGCGGCACGACGACCGCATCGGCCCGGCCGGAAATGCGAAACCACATAAGCCTCTCGCGACACGAGGCCCTGGTGCGGCAGTCGCTGCACCGGTTACTTACGCTTGACCTTATGCATCGTGTGGCGACGATCTCGTTTGCAGAATTTCTTTAGGCCCTCTTTCAAGCCTTCGGGAATCCCCTGCCCAAGATGCACCTCGGTGCGATAGTTCAAACTATCGCACTCCTTGCATTGCAACCACACGTTTTCTCGTTTACTCGCTTTTGCCATCGCTCACCAAACCCGGCGAACCGATTCGCCTACTCCAACACCTTGGTCACAACGCCGGACCCGACAGTACGGCCGCCTTCGCGAACCGCGAACCGGACACCCTCTTCCAACGCAATCGGGTAAATCAACGTCACTTCCAATGTCACGTTGTCACCAGGCATGCACATCTCCGCGCCGCCCAGAAGCTTCAGATTCCCTGTCACGTCAGTCGTCCGGGCGTACAGCTGAGGCCTATAGTTGTTGAAGAACGGGGTATGACGGCCACCCTCCTCCTTCGTCAACACGTACACCTCTGCCTCAAAGCGCGTATGCGGTGTAATCGAGCCGGGCTTTGCGAGTACCTGACCGCGCTGCAACTCTTTCTTATCGACACCACGCAACAGAACGCCGACGTTGTCGCCAGCAATACCTGAATCCAGCATCTTGTTGAACATCTCGACGCCGGTCACGACGGTCTTGCGAGTTTCCTTGCTCAAGCCGACGATTTCCGCCTCGTCACCGACTTTGACAATACCGCGCTCGATACGACCCGTTCCCACGGTTCCGCGACCCTTGATGCTGAAGACATCTTCCACAGGCATCAGGAAGGGCTTATCCGACTCGCGCTCCGGCTCGGGGATG
This sequence comes from uncultured Planctomycetaceae bacterium, assembly GCA_964611695.1. GTDB lineage: Bacteria > Planctomycetota > Phycisphaerae > UBA1845 > UTPLA1 > CAZTAR01. The sequence continues at coordinate 7,087 of CAZTAR010000115.1, forward strand.
TTCGCGTCCAAAGCGGCGAGCAACTCGCCGATCGGCGCGTTCATTGTCTCGTCGTCCGGATTCTGCAAAGCGCCAAGCGCGTTGCCCCGAATGATCGGGATATCGTCGCCGGGGAAGTCGTACTTGCTCAGAAGCTCCCGAATCTCCATCTCGACCAGTTCGAGCAGCTCGGGGTCATCCAACAAGTCCACCTTGTTAAGGAAGACCACCAAGGCAGGCACGTTCACCTGCCTGGCAAGCAGCACGTGCTCGCGAGTCTGCGGCATCGGCCCGTCCGCAGCACTCACCACCAGAATCGCACCGTCCATCTGGGCCGCGCCTGTAATCATGTTCTTCACGTAGTCGGCGTGGCCGGGACAGTCCACGTGCGCGTAGTGACGGGTAGCCGTCTCATACTCGACGTGTGCCGTGGCGATCGTCAGAATCTTGGTGGGGTCGCGCCGACCGTCCTTTTCGGAGGCCTTCGCGATTTCATCGTAGTTCTTGAACTTCGCCAATCCTTTCTTGGACTGGACCGCCGTCATCGCCGCAGTCAATGTGGTTTTGCCGTGATCAACGTGCCCGATGGTGCCGACGTTTACGTGGGGTTTCGTCCGCTCGAATTTCTCTTTGGCCATGCCAGCGGCTCCTCCGCCTCAAACTAAACTTCAGGGTAACTTGATGATTCTACACTTATACTCACAAAAACCAGCCGATCGCGCGAAGCACACTCCGCAACGACGACGGGCATATTCCAATTACCTGCACAGCAGGTAGGCTCGACTGTAACGCCTCTTGAGCCGGCGAGCAATCACTACAATGCTCGCCACCGCAAGGCAATCACGCAGAGCACACGCGACCGTCTCTTTCAGGCCGCGACATCCATTCTCGCGCCCAGTGAAAGCTGCTGACGGGACTCGGACCCGTGACCTCGTCCTTACCAAGGACGCGCTCTACCAACTGAGCTACAGCAGCATCCGCTTCTGGCTTGCCGAAGTAGCGCGGCAGACTGCGCGCCTCAACCGGTTTGGTCCCGCGCCAGCCTACGAACAAGACCCACCAGTATAGACGCTTCGCTGAATGAGTCAAACGGTATTCCACCGTGGTTCGCGAACACAGAATGTCGACCGACAACCATGTGACAGGAACGCTATAACCTGTTGAAGAATAACATGTTATGCCGTCTCTATATCGTCAGGTTTCATGGGCCAACTCCATTGTTGTTGGGATGGAGTTCAAAAACCAGCAACCTACCGGCCTGCAACGGTGGATGCGCCCCGTGAAGCACGTCTAAAGACCGGCCTAATCGCAACGCCTCCGCCACCGGAACCACGAACACCGCATAATTCGACGCCCTCGAAACTACCCCTCCGACTTCGCGTTCCACACCGAATGCACGATCGAGATAATAGGCTCGCTGTGGCGGTACGATGTTGCGGAATCGATATCCACCCCGCAATTCCACCAACACGGGATCTTCGAATAACAAAACGCTTTCAGTTGCGTCCGTCATATTGTGGATTTCTTGCAGCGCTGCCACCTCGTCCACCGAGAAGGATCGCCTAGCAAAGTAGTCATCCGTCCGCAAGAAGCACACGGCGACGGCCGCGCCTGTGACGGCGTACAACACACCGCGCGCGAACACGGCACCGAACCGGGAAAAGGATTCTCGAACTGCGATCAAGCCAAGCGCCGCCATCACTGCCGCCGCCGGTCCCAGGTAGAAGAGCCAGTAGTTATGGCGTTCGTACTGCCGCCAGAAAAGCGCCACCCATAACAGCCCAGTCACAGGCAACAGCCACGCGCCGTCCAATCGATTGCGCCGCGCGATAGCTTCACGATTCGCTCTCAAGATGCGCGCGAAGACACCCCACACCGCCATCGACAATACAGGCAACGTCAGATTCTCTCGCGTGTAATCCCAAACACCGCCTGGCGCGGATAGATCCCTTCGTACCGCGCCCTCGACTTCGCCGGCTCGGGAGAGGAAGATTGCAGCCAAGTCTCCCCATCGCCCCTCCAGGCCGCCATACACGAGGTAGATCAACATTCCCGCGAGGCCTGCCACGGACACAGTCAGCACAGACGCTGCAGCACGGTAGCCTGTGCGTCGCCAGAATGCCCTCCAGGTTGCATGGATACAAAACAGACCGGCGAAAAGCACTGCGGACCAGTCGAGCCAAATGCCGGCCACAATCGCGATGGACCAACAACCCCACGCCAAAACTCGACTTCGTCCGGTCCTGTTCGGACTCACCACGATCTGCCAGGACGCGATCGCCCCCAGCATGCACAGCAAGCACACCGCCTCGTGGTCCACCATCCGACCGAAGTACACGGACATCGGCAGCACGCTATACAACAAACCTGACAGGACCGCCGCCTCGCGACCCCAACCCACGCGAACGAGCCACACCAGCAAGATCAACGCGCCGAGCGATGAGCCGATCGCCACCAGCCTGGCGGACCGTTCCGATTCACCGAATACGGAGAACGACCCCGCCACCATCCACACCAGGCCGGGCGGATGCGTCGCGTAAATCGATCGTTCCTCCGGCGGTGGAACGGCATCACCGACAGCAACAACGCCCATTCCGTGATGAACATCCATCGGATACCGCAGCAGGTTCCGGGCGAGTTGCGAAAAAAACGCCCCGTTCCAATCGTGCATCCCTGTCCACGGTTGTGACAGGCCGTGCGTGAGAGCGGCGCCATACACCGACAACAGGACCAGCACCCAAACCGTAAACCGCCCCCCGCCAACGAGTTGCCGATCACGGAGCCGCCCTGCTTCGGAATGTTCCACTTGCATCACGATGCTCAATCTCCTACGCCGACAAACCCATTCTGTCAATCGGCAAGCGCATCGTAAGACAATGCGTTACACCCTCCCCCACATCTGTGGCACCGGCGTCTCGCCGGTGAATCCACCACCGGAGCACCGACCCCACAAGTTGCAATGGCCCCACAAGTAGCATTGGCTTCACAAGTAGCACCGGCCCCACAAGTAGCCTCGGCCCCCCGTGGCCGACGAGGAACACCAGTGGCATGTGCCACTCTTTCTCGTTTCGAATGCACGCCGAAAGCGTGTGTATCTTCCAGATGGGGTGGCATGGGTAACGAGTGGGACGCCCCGCTGGGTGGCCCACTCATTACCCGTGGGGAAAGCTCGACCTCTGTTACACGGGTAAGCTGCGTCCCGGCCTACCGGGACTCCGCTAACCCATGCCACCCTGTCGCTAACCCGTGCCACACCGTCGCCAGCCAGGGTTTACATCACACTCAGGCATCAGCCGGCGAAAGGCCCTCGCATTCTTGTGCATCACCTGACATGCCCGGTATGATTGGTGGATTCAGCGAGCGTGACAACATCGCATCGCCGCGTGTCAGCGTTGTGTTGTCAGCCCCGCGTTGTCAGCCATGCATTCTCGTATGCTTCTCACGAATAGCGAATCGAACATGAACCGGCCATTCCAACTTACCCCCCTGGTGCTCGCCTCCTCCAGCCCTCGTCGGGCCCTGCTGCTTCAAGAGGCCGGCTACGAATTTCAGATTACCGAACCGCCGATCCACGAGCCGCATTGGGTGCACCCGCACGTCGCGCCCACGCTTCACGCCGAGTCGCTGGCGTACTTCAAGGCGTGCTGCGTCGCCGAGACTCTTCCGCCTGATCATTTCATCCTCGCCGCGGACACGATCGCGACTTACAAAGGCGAGGTCATCGGCAAGCCCACTGATCGCCAGGACGCCCACCGAATCCTATCAAGGCTCACCGGCACGACGCACTCCGTCATTACCGGCATTGTCCTGCTCCACCTCGCCAGCGGAAAGCGCCTCCTCCAACACAGCCTGAGTACCGTCCACATGCGAACGGTCAGCGACCATGATCTCAACGCCTACCTCGATACCGGCGCATGGGAGGGCAAAGCTGGCGCATACGGCGTCCAGGACCAGGACGACCCGTTCGTCGAAAAGATCGGCGGCAGTTTCACAAACGTCGTCGGCCTGCCTATGGAACTGCTGGGGCAGATGTTTGAGCATTGGGCGGCATGACGGAACGATCGGTGTGAATGGCACAAGAAGAAGAGCCGCGGGCTCTAGCTGGTTTGTATTCATCGAGGATGTTCTCAAGCTTCCCCTGGAGGGTTTGAAAGTGATCCGCCGCCCTTCCGAGGAACGGAAGGATGAGGCAGCCGGCAGGTCTCCCCAGCGTCAACGTGCTGATATAGCGGCAACCCGGTTTCGCACTGGCGGACAAGCCGCCAGTGGCACCCGGCGGGCCCAACATCGATTCGCCCTCACCCCCAAGCCTTGCCCCCCACGCCACTCCGAATTACACTATCCAAAGGTCGCCAGAAGGGGCCTGCAAATGCTCTTCCCCGGCCGGAGTGTGACGCGTGCGCTTGCGGACGCTGCCTGCAAACTGTGGTCCGGACGGCGGATCGTGATGGCTTGAACGGAAACACGGAGACAGGATTCGCCCTGAATACAGGCCGCACAAGCGTTATCAGGCAATCTGGTCCCATCACCATACGAAAGGACGTGCCGTGGCGAAAAAGAAGAAGACCGCAAAGAAACACGTGCCCAAGAAGGCCCCAAAGAAGAGCGGAGGCAAGAGCACCAACACTGGAGCTAGCCCGCCTTTCTCACCAGTGGGAGTCTTCGGGTTTTCCGAGGCGTCTT
>CAZTAR010000116.1:0-11683 GCA_964611695.1 uncultured Planctomycetaceae bacterium
TTCGCACAGATCGCAGCCCTTTTCTACCCCCACCTGGTGAGAAATGCGGGCTAATACGGATCGGTGCAGCGTTCCATATCCGCCCATTGGAGGGCGACCAGGATTGCCGAAAGGATGAACGCCACAAGGGGGAAGAGGAGGAGGTTTTCCCTGAACATGCCGATCAGCGGGTTTCCGAATACGTTCGGCCTGGAGAGCAACGCGGTGAGCGCGGCGAGGCAAAGCCAACCGCCGTGGAGCCCGGTTACGAACACCGCCGTTTGCCTGAAGAGGGTGGCATGCATGGCCATGACGAGGCCCGCGCCGACAGCCCCGAGGAGCAGGTGGACCGACAAGGGGAGAACCATGTGAATGACCAGCACCTGGCTGATGAGGAAGCCTGCCAGCCCGCCCATGGTGATCGCCGCCCATCGGGGGAACTTCCAGGCGAGATACGGCAGGCCGATCGCCAACAAGACCGTGGCCATACTCGTGAGCGTTGTGGCATGAATGCTGTAGGGTTGGTGTTCGCGAAGCGATGAGCCAAGCAACAGGGCGACGACGATCGCGTCCGCGAGAACCAAATAGCGAAGAACGCGCCAGCCCGCGAGCCCGTAGACGAGGCCGGTCAAGATCAGCAGGATCGCGCCGCTTGCGCCGAGTTCAGCCAATCGATGCAGGACCATCTGCATATGGATTCCCCGTGATTTCCAATGCGGGCCGGAACCGATGCGCTTTGCGAACAGTTCGGTCCGGTCCGCCTTGAGAAGTTTACGATTTGTCGCTGTCTTGTGCGGTCTTTCTACCCTTGTTCTTCGGGAGACGGACCTGTTTCGCTTGGTAGATGAGACCTAAGAGCCAGAGTCCGATAGCAGTGGCCGCGGGAATCTGGGGATGTGCAATCTGTGCCGTCCGAAGACTTGGCCAGTGTGCGCAGAGGAATGTGGCGACACCGAGGACCGCGATAATGGCGCCGACAAAACCGAGCCAGATGACGGAAAACGCCCGTAAGGCCCAAAAGGCCAGCAGTCCGCCGAGGATGGCGGCGGCAACGGGCAACAACCAGCCTGCGGGTCCGAGATTCTTGAGTTGCTCGACGACCTTCTCTTTGATTTGCCCCGCCAGATTGCGCCAGTCCGGGTCGAACTCGGCGGCCTGTTCCTTCAAGCTCGGCAGTCGGCTGAGACCGTCTTCCTGAATCCTGGCGCTGGCCGCGTCGAAGGTGGGCAGATAGCGTTGCAAGTCGCCACGGCCGAGCTGAAAGAAGACGGCGAAGGTGAACAGGACAAGGACCGACCCCACAGCGAGCCAGGCTTTGTAGGTTCGATATGCGAGCAGTGTCAGGATGATGGCGCCGAGGGCGGCGGAGATGGGGCCCGGGGTGCCAGCGAGGCGAGAGACCTGATGCCCGAGCCACGCGCCGAGGATCAGGGCGAAAATCGAGACGACCATGCGTTCGGATTTCCAGCCGCGGAAGACGAGACACAGGCCTGCAATGAGGGCGATGAGGCTGCCCGCGTTGACGGCGGGTGAACTCTGGAGTGGCGGCAGGTAATGCCGCAGAAGCTCCTGGAGAGTTTCGACCCAGACGCGTTGTTCCATTGCTCAAGTCCCGCACGTTTGGAGGTGGCTGCGAAGGTCGCTACCTATTAATAAGGATAGCGCGCTACGGAGCATAACGCCAGCCGGAATCAGTTGGGCCGAGCGGAATAGGCCTCAAGGCCCGGTCTCACACGCTTGGCCCGGCGCGGAGTCGCCGAGCGAGTAGGAGGCTGCCGATCGTGGCGCAGCTGGCCGCGACCGCCGTCAGCACGAGGCAGGGCAACCAGATGCCGCTGATTTCGCCGTCCTTCAACAGCGTCGCAATGCCGAAGCCCTCGTTGCGAACTAACGAGATGAAGCCGTCGTAGGACCAGCCGTTGATGGTGTAGAGACCGAGCGGCTGCATCCAAGGCGGCATGACGAAACGCGGAACCATGCTGCCGCCGATCGCGCTCATGGCGAGAATGACGGTCGTTCCGATCGCGTCAAGCTGTTCGCCGGTCTTGCACATGGATGCCATGAGCATACCGAAGCCGGTCGTCGCCAGGCAGGTCGAGACCGTGAGTGTGAGCAGTCCGCCGCCGATGGTCCAGATATCCACGCCGAACACAAGCCACGCGTAGAAGTACATCACTGTGCACTGCGCGAAGGCGAGCACGAAGGCGTAGAGTTGCTGCCCCAATAGCACGTGCGCGGGAGAAACCGGCGCGACGAGCAGCCGCCGGATTCCCCCGCTGGCAAGCTCATCGAGCAGGCCCCGCGCCGCGCCAACGCACGCGAACAACAGGAACAACGGGACGACCCCGGCAAGAAAAGCGTGTTTGGAGGAGATTTGCGCGCGGTCGATCGCGACACCGACTTTTTCGACTTTGACGAGAACACTCGGCTGCGTTGTCGTGCCGCTCTCTGTCGGGCTGTCCCGACCGAAGACCTTGAACGCTTTTTCAAAGAGCCGCCTGCCGGCCGCCATCTGGAGCATTCCATAGATGGCGTCCGCTTCCATCGGTTGCGTTTCGTCGTAGATGAGTTGCACGCCTTGGTGGTGCTGGCCGGCCAGCATATTCGGAGCCTTGCCGAAGCCTTCCGGAATCACGACGGCGACACGATACTTGCCCTTCGTGCGTATCTGGCGACGGGCGGATTCGACCGTGAGAGGCGTGCCGTCCGGCGTCTCGTCTTCGGTCCGGATGACCTTGACGTTGTTCTTGGCCAGCGCATCGATGAGTTCGTGAGATCCTTCGGAGCGGTCCATGTCCACGACGGCCGCGCGGAACGGCCTGCCTGCCGGTCCTTCGAAGATCTTCGTGAAAACCGTGTACATGACGATGCCGGGCAGGAATATCACGAGGAGGATCGCCGGCATGCGGAAGAGCATTCGCAATTGCTTGCCGGCCAGCACCAAGATTATTCGCAACGATCGCATGCGTATTACTCTCGCAGGGCTCGCCCGGTCATTTCCAGGAAGACGGTTTCGAGGTTGGGTTCGTGTAGGGCGATCGCTCTCAGCGTAATACCGATTTCTCCGGCGGCCTGTACGGCTTGAAGCAGCGTGTGTTCGGTGTCGGCGACGTTGAGGTGGCCGATTTCACCATCGTGTGTCCAGGGGATGCCCCCAAGCTTGTCCGCGAGAAGCGTGACAAGTTCGCTCGTGAGACCCTTAGCTTCGATCACCAGGTCGCGCTTCGCGCTGATGCGGTGGATGAGCTCGGCAAGGGTGCCGGTTGCGAGAATCTTGCCGTTATCAATGATCGCGGTGCGTTGGCAGAGGCGTTGGGCCTCTTCCATGTAGTGCGTTGTGTAGAGGATGGCGCGACCTTGATCGGCGAGCCGCTCGATGATCTCGAAGATGTATGCCCGCGCGTGTGCATCCACCCCGGTGGTCGGCTCGTCCAGGAGAAGCAGTTCCGGTTGATGGAGCAAAGCGGCTGCGATGTTGAGCCGTCGCTTCATGCCGCCGGAATAGGTGGAGACAAAGTCCGAGGCCCGATCAGCCAATCCAACGTCTTGAAGCGTTTCGCTTACGCAGTGGCGGAGTCGGCGGCCACGCAAGTCGTACAGCCGTCCAATGAGCATGAGGTTTTCACGGGCGGTGAGTTTCTCCGTCAGACTGAGTTCTTGCGGCACGTATCCGACTTTTCGTTTGTAGGAAGACGATGAAGAGATAGCGCAGCCATTGATCAAGATTTCGCCGTCGTCGGGAGGCAGAAGCGTGGCAATCATGTTGATCGTTGTGCTCTTGCCGGCGCCGTTGGGCCCGAGGAGTCCGAAGACTTCGCCGCTGTCGATGGAGAAACTCACGCCGCCCACAGCCGGAATGTCGCCGAAGCGCTTGTGGAGATTGGTAACCTGAAGAACCGGCAAGAGGCAACTCCTGCAAGAGGCGGCATCTGTTCGCACGCCGCATTCTCTGCGACGAGTCGCTGTATTGTACGTGACGATGCGGGATGTAGTTTACGATTCCGCCTGTTCCGTCGGCGCGACCGAGACGGAGGGGCCATGCACTGAATCAAAGCACTATCCGGGTCCCGCCTGTCCCGGTGCGTTACTTACGCCTGGACAATCTTGCTCCTTCCGGAGCGGACGTTGACTGTTGCGTTCCGTGTGTCGACCACCAATCGGCTGTTCTTGACGATCATGTGGTAGTCGTAGTCCGAATGATCCGTGGAGATCAGGACCACATCGTATGAACGGAGTTTGGCAGGTGTGACCGGCACGGATTTCATTTTGAGATCGTGCTCACGTCCCTTGTGCGTTTTCGCGATGTGCGGGTCGTTGTAGTCCACCTTGGCGCCATGGGCCCGAAGCAACTCGATCAGCTCGATGCTCGGGCTTTCCCGCAAGTCGTCGATGTCCTTCTTGTATGCCAGCCCCAAGACGAGGACCTTCGAATCTCGCAGAGGAAGTTTTCGGTCGTTGAGCGCGGATATCAGCCGGTTCACGACGTACTCCGGCATTCGCGTGTTGATCTCACCGGCCAGTTCAATGAAACGGGTCGACTCGCCGTACTGCCTAGCCTTCCACGTGAGGTAGAAGGGATCGATCGGAATGCAGTGGCCGCCGAGGCCCGGGCCGGGATAAAAGGCCGAGAAGCCGAAGGGTTTTGTCTTCGCGGCATCGATCACATCCCAGACATTGATGCCCATCTTGTCGAAGAGCATTTTGAGCTCGTTGACCATGGCGATATTCACGCACCGGTAGACGTTCTCGACGATCTTCGTGGCTTCGGCGATCTCGCAGGTGTCGACCGGCACGACCTGGCTGATCGCGCCTGAATACATGGCGACAGCGAGCCGTTTGCTGGCTGCCCCAAATCCGCCTACGACTTTCGGCGTCGTGCTTGTGTTGAAGTCCTTCCGACCGGGGTCCTCACGCTCGGGGCTGTAGGCTAGGAAAAAGTCCTTCCCCGCTTTCAGACCACTGATCTTCTCCAGGAGGGGCCGAACGAGATCGCGCGTGGTTCCGGGGTAGGTCGTGGATTCAAGGACCACCAACTGGCCGCGCCGGAGGTGTTCCGCGATGGTGCGGGTCGTCGCCTCGACATAGCTCATGTCCGGGTCGCGCGTCTTGGACAGGGGTGTCGGCACGCAAATGAGCAGCGCGTCCGGCTTCTTCAATTCGCGGGAATCGGAAGTGGCGTGAAAGCGACCCTCCTTGCGGAGTTTGCTGATGATCGTGTCGGGAATGTGTTTGAAATAGCTTTTTCCGGCGTTGAGCAGGCGGACTTTCTTCAGGTCCACATCAAAACCCAGCGTCGGGAAACCGGCGGTGCCGAATGTCTGGACCAGGGGCAGTCCGACGTATCCCATCCCCACGACGCCGATCAGGGCCTGTCTATCACGGAATTTCTTTTCCAGTTGTCGATTGTCCAACACGCGTCTCCTTGATCGAGACCAAACCATCCTTGAACGAGGCTAAAAGGCTTACGGCTTCCCCCGATCCCACTATTAGAGGCAATCATCCAATTCGAGGCAAGCGTCGCTTGAGTCGGGGCTTGAATTGCCCTGTTGGACTCCCTCTCAGATTGCCTGTCGGATTGAAGAACCTGCATTCAAGATGACGGCTCGATCATCTCCTCAGGTCGTTTCATGGCTAGGGCGGAACGCGAGTTCGACTCGGGCGTGACTGGTCGCTTTGCCGAGAATCATCGGAGGGGGGGCTGTGGGCGGATTCGGAATCTGTCGACCATCGTGGAGGCGGCTATGTTCGATCAACTTTGGTGGTGGGCCGGTGATATTCATCAATTCGTTGCTCCGCATTGGGCGGGGGTCATTGTTACAATCATGTCGGTCTTCTGCGGCGGACTGATCGGAATCGAACGAGAGCGGGCTCAGAAACCTGCCGGCATGAGGACGCTGATCCTGATCTGCCTGGGATCGGCGATCTTCACCCAAGCTTCGATCCTGATCGTCGGGGATACCTTTGCGGATCAAGGTCGCATTGCGGCACAGGTTGTTACCGGTGTCGGATTCCTCGGCGCCGGCGCGATCATCCGCGAACGCGGCCTTCTGATCGGCATCACCACCGGTGCCGGAATCTGGGCGACCGCTGCCGTGGGCGTCGTTCTGGGCATCGGCCACGTCGTTTCGGGATTGTTCTTTACCCTCTTGATCGTCGGGACTCTCGCTGCTTCCCGTTTTCTTGATACGAGGATCAGCGGAGCCTGCGAACACGTCACACTACGCCTCATCTTCAACCCTGCGGGCGGCAAGACGATCCTTCGGATTCAGTCTATCCTGGCGGAGCACCTTCACGCGGGTGGCGAACTTAGGCCGACTGATTCCGTCGAAGGGGAGCAGGAAGTTTCGGTTCGCTATTGTCGTCGACACCGCGAGCACCACAAGTTCCTCACGCCATTGCTGGCCCTGGATGATGTCTATCGCGTCGAGCAGGACTGATATCGGCCCGCGCCCTACGAGGCGAGGCTGATATCGACGTCCGTGTAAAAACCCCCGTTTCAGCCCCCCGGCGAAACACCAAAAAAACTTGAGATAACGTTCGGTTTTTTTCTTTTTCCGCTCCTGTCGGGAGGGCCTATTCCGCCGATTTGGTTTTCGATCGGGCCAAGCTCATGCGGAAGGTAAGACATTTGTGGGAGTATTTAGGATGAGATGGCACGAGCACCCAGATCAGAGTTGGCCGCGGTTGCGACGGGTCGGCAGGATCGCCGCCGCCCTCGTCGCGGGCGGCGCGTTCGCGGTTCTGTCATACGATCCGCGTCCAGCGACTCGTGAAACGGAAGGCCTTGGCAAGGCTCAATCACCCGGTGATTCAAACGCGACAAACTCGGCCGAGCGGCAGGGCGCCGTCAAGGAGGATGGCGCTTCGCCGCAATTGATGGTCCAAGCGAGTTGGGTTGACCGGGAGGAATTGTGGGGACTGACCCAAGCAAGATTACGCGTTAAGCCGTGGCCGGACGGCAGCATGCAAGAGGGAATCACGTCTGAAGACGTGGCGAGGGATGTCGTTCCGGCAAGCCAGCATGAGGCGATGTCGGCCGGAACAACCACGGTCCCTCATTCGAGAGGACCGCCTTGATTGAATTCAAGGGGGGTCTTTGACGAACAGCACCGACCTCGGAGCCGGAGAGAGACCAAAAGAAAGGGGGGGATGGGTCGGGCCACACGCATTGACACACACGTCAATACAAGTCTCGTGGGGGAATACAGTACAGACATAAGACCGGATTTTCTCATGTGTGCCATCGACGACAGCACACAACGCGTGCCTGCGGAACCGGCTGAGTTGGGCATTGGCTGAGTGTGGCGCTGGCGTCTCGCCGGTGAGAGAATGAGACTTGTCCGCTTCGCTTCCACCGGCGAGACGCCGGCGCCACAGGCAATTGTGAAACGCAAATCGCCCGCGAAATCGAATAGCTCGCACCCAGTTCTTGCCGCCACCGGCCCCATCAGCTTACACTACCGACCCGAGTTCTGACGGTGGACGGTATGCCAACCCAGTGCCATGGACACGCGCGGGTTCGCATTCCTGCTTGGGCGTGACAGACTGCTTTGGAAGGTATCACATGGTCATTCAGTTTCGCTGCACGAGTTGCGGGCAACCGATCGAAGTCGACGACGACATGGCTGGGAAGGCCGTGACTTGTCCCTATTGTAGCAAGACGGCCACGACTCCTGCCGAGACCGACATGACCGTGAGCCCCGACGCCCCGCCTGCCGGGTTGCCGGGGACAGAGGGATCGATGCCCTACGCGGTCTTACCGGCGACCAAGCCGAGTCGACTCCCTTGGCTGGCGCTCGGCTGTGTCGTGCTCTCAGTCCTGTTCATCGTCTATGCCGCCATTGTCGGCAAGACTCTCACGGAAGGCCTCAATACGCAGCCGAAAACCCCGGAAGAAGTGGAAGTCTTCAAGAAGGCCATCGAACAGAGGATGAACGCTCGGCCCGGTCTTCTCATTGCCAGCATCCTCGGCTCTTGCGCATTCCCAGTTCTCGGTGTGATCCTCGCGATCGTCGCCTTGGTCAAGCGATCCAGACCACGTTGGCCGGCGATTACGGCATTGTGCTTGCTGGGAGTCGGCATTGTCGGTGGCTGCATCATGATCGTCATGGGGATGGCCGCCGCGTCAGGCGCGGCGGCTGGCGGCTAAGGGCGTGCGCATGATTAAACCAAACGAATGCCAATGTGTGGTACGAATGCCGATGGGTGGTACGGGCGTCCCGCCCGAAGCCGCACGGGCAAGATGCCCGTGCCACCCATATGAAATGTGCAACTTATTGATACGTGAGTCCTAAGAAACTATCTCAGGATTGTGGCACAGGCGTCTCGCCTGTGTTTCCACCGCCGAGACGGCGGTGCCACATTGGGCTTGGCATAGTCTTGGGGTATTCTGAGATAGTTTCTAAGTGCGCCCGCATTCATGGAATCGCTGGGTACTCCAGCGACCCTTTGCCTGGCAAGTGTCATATGCGTGGCACTCTAGTTCGCTCCACTCCCTACTCCGGCGTTCTCCTTGAGCCCCCGCGAGGCCCGTGTTCGCGAGTCCACGCCCTGCGTGTGGATGTGTTCGCCGCCTGAAAGTGTCGTCGCGTCCGGTAATGCGATGACATTTCACAGCCCCCCAACTAGGGAAAACACACTAGGTGCGATAAGAGAATCACTGCCTCCTTCTTGTCAGATGGCTTTTTCACGGACGGCCTTCGGAAGTGTTTCCCAACGCATTTTTTCCTTGCCGGCCATCGCCGAAATCACTCATTCTCCATTGACTTGCCAGCGGCAGGTTGGTAACTTCGCGCTTGCATGGGTCAACCTTTCTCATTCCCGCGGCGCTGGCGTCGCGAGCGACAAGGCGGACAAGGAAATGGCTATCCACAGTCCAACCACCAAAGCGAAACCAACTGAGTTCGATCGCAAGAAACGCCTCTTCACCATCGAGCAGGCGAACAGGTCGCTCCCATATGTGAGTCGCGTTGTTGTCGATATCGTCAAGCAGCACCGGAAGGTCGGCGCCATCGAGGATAAGTGTCACATTCACCGTCCGTCCGTCTCCAGGGAAGAACACGAACTCCTCTGCGATCAGTACCGTGCCGAACTCGAAAAGCTCCGAGACCTGACCGAAGAACTTGCCATCGTCGGGTGCAGCCTCAGGGATATGCGCCGCGGCATTGTCGATTTTCCGTGCATGTATCGCGGTCGCCTGATTGAGTTGTGTTGGCTCCTTGGGCAGAACACCCTCCTGTTCTGGCACGAAGTTGGAGAGGGTTTCCGCAGCCGTCAGGCAATCGACGAGGATTTTACCGCCCAGGCAACTGGTTCGGATCCCATCGTTCCCGCGTTCGAGGCCATCGGCTGACGGCGTCGTCGGCCGCGGCGGTGCTGCCGCTCGTACGATGCGTCAACCGCAACGGTGCGTGATTGACGGGCGAAGTTTTCAGGTCGGGGTAAGTTCTGCGACGGAGAGTCGGAATGGCGCCGCCGACGGTGATTTCACCCATTGCCGAAAAGTATCTTCGACTCCATCTTTGCCCGGACGTCGGTCCGATTCGTTTCGCGAACCTGCTTCAAGAACTCGGGGACATCGACGCGGTGTTGGATGCCGGTGAGGAGACCCTCGTCCGGGCAAACCGTGTGGGCCGCAAGACCGCCGGCAACATTGCCCGCTTTCGCAATCAGGATTACGCCGCCGCGGAAATAGAATTGGCCCGTGAACACGGTGTTCGGATTCTCTGTCTCGCCGATGACGATTATCCGCCCGGCCTCAAGATGATCGCCGACCCGCCTGTCTGCATCTATGTCCGCGGCACGATCGAGCGAGAGGACGCGCTCGCGCTCGCCATCGTCGGCACACGCCGATGTACTCATTACGGCAGCGAACAGGGCGAACGTTTTGCGGCGCTGGCGGCCAACGCGGGCCTCACCGTTGTCTCTGGCATGGCACGGGGAATCGATACCTGCGCCCACCGCGGCGCATTGGCCGTCGGCGGGAGAACACTCGCCGTCCTCGGTTGCGGTCTCTGCCATCTCTATCCCCCGGAATCCACTCAACTGGCCGAAAGCATCATCGAAAACGGCGCGATCATCAGTGAACTGCCGATGGAGATCATGCCGGATTCCAAGAACTTTCCACCGCGAAACCGAATCGTCGTGGGCCTTTCGCTCGGGGTGCTCGTCGTCGAGGCCCCGACGCGCAGCGGCGCGCTCATTTCCGCACGACTGGCCAACGAGTACAACCGGGAGGTCTTCGTTGTCCCCGGCAGGCTGGACTCGCCGAATTCGCAGGGTAACCACACACTGATCAAAACCGGCGCAGGCAAGCTCGTCACCGGTCTTCAAGATATCCTCGAAGAACTTGGCGAGGCCGGTGCCACGCTTATGGCACAGCCGGACGAAAACGACACTGCGCAACAGCCGTCGCCGAGTCTGTTTCCTCCACTCGATGATAACGAGCAAAGAGTGTACGACGCGTTCGGCCCCGATCCGATGGCCGTCGAAGATATTTGTGAAGCCTCGGAACTGGCCCCGCAACACGTCGCCGCAGCCCTCACCACCCTTCAACTCAAGGGCGCCGTCCGCCGCATCGACGGAAACCTGTACACACGCGCCGCGCCGATCAGTCGCTCGTGATGGAACATAAGATTGAGGTTCGGAATCGTCGTACTGGCGTGTCGAAACCACCGGTGATATGCCAGTGCCAAGCTCTTGTTACAGTGAGGTCGGCTGAGGCTTGCCCGATGGCGGCGATATGGTGGCCTGTGCAAACGACGGAACGGGTGATCTTGCTCGCGACACACTGTTGTGAATCGATGACCTGCAGAATACTGAGCCTGTAAGGTTGTGAGTGCATGCTCCGCTGTAGCGTCGGCCCCCCGTGGCCGACGGGGATCACCCGTTTTCTCGCCCCCACAAAGTCGAACACTGACCGCATCCTTGCTCTCGCGACTTCTCTCGAAGCAGTGGACAATCTGCAATCCTCAGGAAAATCATCGCAGCAACACGGGCATGATGTGGGGAATATCCGCGACATCCTCCTGGGGGAGGACGATCTTGATGTCGTCGCGATACAACCGGCCTGGTTGCCAGGTCGAGGTGGGGTACGCGCCGCGAGCAAAAAAGAACGGTCCCCATCTGGCACGGTCGTCGCCCAGCTTTAATCCAAAGCGAAGATCGTCCTCGGGTGGAACCGTGCAGGACCAGACCAGCGTTGCCTGATAAACGGCTGTCGTGCCTCCCGCGTCGCGCACGGTTTCACCGCCGCCAGCTTCGCCTCTACCAGTCTCCTGACTGACGGCTTTCAGACCGATTCCGACTAACTCGATTCCCTCACCAATCGGATGTTGCGTCGGCTGTACACCGCTGGGTAACTCCCGTGGCATGAGTTGATGGGCCAGGGGGGTGGCCGCCCCCTCTTGTGAAAGCATGACCAAGTGATAGTCGGCGTAGGCCGGTTGGTATCCGCCTGCGCGATGGGCTCGAATAAGGGCCGAACGCGGCAGGCTGCCGTCCCAATTGTCGCGGTCGTCGACGATCACCACATCTCCCAATGGCTCGTTGTGTACCAGCCACAGGTTGGCGGCGTCGAGGAAGTGAGCGGCGATGCGATAGCTGGCAGTGACGGTGGCGTCCTCGGGCAGCACAGAACGGAGATGGTGAATTTTGTCGATTCCCGAACGCAAGCCTGGATGCGAAGACGGCTGGGCGAGATTGT
>CAZTAR010000117.1:0-11683 GCA_964611695.1 uncultured Planctomycetaceae bacterium
GGCCCTTTTCCAGTTGGATGTTCATCCCCAGCCCACGTATTTCATTGCAGAGAACATCGAAAGACACCGGGGTTCCGGCCTCAAGCGTGTTCTCACCTTTGACCATCGATTCGTAGATCTTCGTTCGCCCTTCCACATCGTCGGACTTGACCGTGAGGAGTTCTTGGAGAACGTAGGCGCTGCCATAGGCCTCCAGACCCCAGACTTCCATCTCACCAAACCGCTGGCCACCCGTCCGCGCCTTGCCACCCAGAGGCTGCTGCGTAATCAACGAGTATGGACCCGTCGAACGCGCGTGAATCTTGTCATCCACGAGATGGTGCAGTTTCATCATGTAGATATAGCCTACTGTCACTGCCTGATCGAATAGCTCACCCGTCCTACCGTCGTGGATACGAATCTTGCCGCCATACGGCATCTCGCAGAGGAGTAGATCATCCCGATCGGCTTGAGCGATTACCGCCGGGTCTTGGGCTAGCTTGGCCACTTCGCGATTGGCTTCCTCGACCGCGAGGTGCAACTCAGCTTCGCGGCAGCCATCGAACACCGGCGTCACCGCTTGGAAACCGAGGATCTTCGCAGCCCAACCTAGATGGGTCTCGAGGATTTGTCCGACGTTCATACGCGACGGAACACCGAGCGGATTCAAGAGAATGTCCACGGCCGTGCCGTCATCCAAGAACGGCATATCCTCCTCGGGAAGGATCTTCGCGATCACGCCCTTGTTTCCGTGACGGCCCGCCATCTTGTCGCCCACTGACAACGAACGCTTCGTCGCGATATAGATTTTCACCATTTCCAGAACGCCCGATGGCAGCTCGTCGCCCCGCTTGAGTTGCGCAGCTTTCCGCTCACGCTCCTCAATCATCTCGATGATTCGAGTCCAGTAGCGATCATAGATCGGCTGGCAATTCTGTCGGTTGGATGCAGGCTTGACCCAGTCGAGGCTGAACCGCCACTCGAGAGGAGCGCCGTCCTTTTCCTGGACGACGATTTGCTCCATGACGACCTCTTCCAGATCGCTTCGGCCGAGCACCTGCTTGGTGTTCGGATCAACAATCTGCTCGCCAATGATATCTTCCATCTCTTTGACCATCTGACGGAAGATCGTAATCGTTCGCTTATTCACCTCAGCACGGTACTGCAGGACTCGCTCCTGTAGGCCCCGCTTCTGATCATCCGTCATGTGGGTGCGTCGGCTAAACCGCTTCGCGTCAATCACGATACCAGTGATCCCGCTGGGCACCTCCAACGAATCATTTTTCACATCCTCGCCGGCCCTGCCAAAAATCGCATGTAAGAGCTTCTCCTCAGGGCTCAATTCGCTCTTGCTTTTCGGCGAGACCTTACCCACGAGGATGTCGCCTGGGCCGACCTCCGTACCGATGCAAACGATTCCGTTTTCGTCAAGGTTCCGCAGGGCACGCTCTGAGACGTTCGGTATGTCGCGGGTAAACTCCTCACGCCCGAGTTTGGTTTCTCGGATCTCGATATCGTGTTCTTCGATGTGAATGCTGGTGAAGGTGTCGTTCTTCACCAACCTTTCCGAAATCAGGATAGCATCCTCGAAGTTGTACCCGTCGTAAGTCATGAAGCCGACAAGCACATTGCGACCAAGTGACAACTCACCATCCCGGCAGGCGGGACCATCCGCGATGATCTCCCCCTTTTTCACGGCCTGTCCGATCCGCACAATGGGAGTCTGGTTCAAACAGGTCCGCTCGTTGAGACCTTGGAATTTCCGCAAGATATGCTCTTCGGTGTTGTCGACCACAATTCGATCGGCATCCACATAGGTGACGACCCCGTCGGCATCCGCGCGGATCACCATTCCGCTATTGTCGGCGACGATTCGCTCCATGCCGGTTGCGACGACGGGCGGCTCTGTAATTAACAGCGGAACCGCTTGTCGCTGCATGTTTGAACCCATCAACGCCCGGTTTGCATCATCGTGCTCGAGGAACGGGATTAAAGCGGCAGATACACCTACTGTTTGCTTCGGCGAGATATCCACATATTCAACCTCAGCACCGCTCACGCTCGCAAGATCACCTCGCACACGGGCCATCAGGTTATCCCCCGATACCTGCTGGGTCTCGAGATTGATGACATCCGGCGGCGCCAAAATCGTCTTCATTTCTTCGTCGGCCCGCAGGTACGCCATGTTGCCATTGACCTTACCCTTCTTCCCGACACGACGGTACGGTGTAATCAAGAAGCCGTACTCATCCACTGTCGAGAAGATGCTCAAGGAAGCGATGAGACCGATATTGGTTCCTTCGGGAGTCTCGATCGGACATATCCGCCCGTAGTGGCTGATGTGAACGTCGCGAACCTCGAAACCTGCACGTTTTCGATTCAATCCGCCAGGGCCTAATGCGGAAAGACGTCGTTCATGCGTCAACTGGCTCAAGGGATTCGTCTGATCCACGACCTGAGACAACTCGCCCCGACCAAAGAAGAACTCGATGGCGCCGGACACGGCCTTTGAGTTAATCAACTCGGCGATCTTCCCGAGTTGATCGGGGTCTTTCATGCTCATCCGTTCCTGGACCGTCCGGCGAAGCTTCAA
Source organism: uncultured Planctomycetaceae bacterium (assembly GCA_964611695.1). Classification (GTDB taxonomy): domain Bacteria; phylum Planctomycetota; class Phycisphaerae; order UBA1845; family UTPLA1; genus CAZTAR01. The sequence goes on from CAZTAR010000117.1 coordinate 2,573, forward strand.
AAAGCCCTTGCGGATTTCGTCGCAGGCCAATTCATCGATCGTCCGCAGACGACGGTTGCCCAGGTGGTCGATATCATCCTCGGCAACAATGACGCGCGTCTGTTTCCAGGCATACTCGTGGACGTTTCCGACCGAAAGCTCACTCGCCTCACCGCTGGTTTCTGCCGATCGCAAGACTTCGTCGTAATCTTCAAAGACAATGTTCTTCGCGGAACTTCCAAAAAGACCCTTCCATTCGGACGTCATCGACGCCAACTGAGCATCGCCTAATTTGTTGGACTCGGCCTCGTTGAAGACGTAAACCACGCCGGGCAACGGGTGGTAGTTCATGAAATCAAGTTGAGCGAATACCGCGCCCCCGATAGCCTCTTCCTGCCCGTACGCGAGAATCGCCTGGAGGATCCGATTGGCTCGCGTCCGGATGACCGCCACGACATAATCCTTCGACGCCTTGAGGACATCCGCCTGCCGGTCAGTCGCCGGCCGACCCAATAAAACCCGCATGGAATCTAGATCAAGTGAAGAAGCCGGAATCCACTCCGTCGGAGAGTCACAGAGCGAACGAAGCTGACTCTCGATCTCCTTGACAACATTCTCCGGCGGAACTTTCTTGCGACCCTCCCGAATGGCATCCAACTCACCCAGCAGAACCTGCGTCTTGGCATTCACCAGTTCTTTCCCGTCAGCGAGATAACCGCTCAGTTGCTCGCGCAACTGCCGCGTCCAATTCAGAATACACAACTCGAATGGAACTCGCTGGGGAATCGAGAAACCGACGCGCTCTTGCCCTCGAAGGTCCAGGAGATACTTCAGGCAGGCCACGAAATCCGACACGGTCAACGTATTCAACGACGTGGGAATAGACAAACCAAACTTGCGGTTGATCCGGAATCGACCGACTTTTCCGAGTCGATATCGGTTCTCGTCGTAGAATTTCTCGTGGAACAGCTTGACCGCCCTGTCTAACTGCGCGGGGTTCCCCGGACGAAGGCTCCGGTAAATTCGCATCAATGCATCTTCATGCGTCCGACAGTTGTCCTCAGCCAGTGTGTTGAGCACCAATGGATCGACCAGGTTATCAATGACCTCGACCTGCTTGGCGCTTCCGCCCTGGATTCTGCCGAGGGCGTCCCCAATCTGACAACCCGCACGCACCAACGGCTCCGAGGAATCGGTCGTTTCCGCCGCGTCCGCACCATCTTCAGCATCACCCCACACATCCGTCACCACATACATGTCCGGCTTCAAACTGCCGGTCCTGACAACTTTAGTCTTGTAGAACTGACGGATAATCGCGGCATCAGTCCCGAAAGCCGGATCCATCGCACGAAGGAAGCAGGTGGCGGGAATCTTGCTTGATTGATCGATGCGAACCGCGAGAACGTCCTTCCGCGTGATGTTGACCTCGATCCAACTTCCCCGCTCAGGAATAATCCTGCAAGCATGAAGCGGCCGATCCGCCGAAAGCGTCTCTTTGATAAAATCGACACCGGGCGAGCGGTGAAGCTGAGAAACAATCACGCGCTCCGCGCCGTTCACGATGAACTCGCCGCCGCCGATCATGATCGGCAACTCGCCGAGGTAGATGCTCTCCTCGGTGATCTCGTCTTTGTCCCGCCGATGCAGGCGGCATCGAATCCGCAAGGGCATCCCGTATGACAACCGCAACTGCCGACACTCGTCCGGCGTGTACCGCGGTTTACCCAGCGAGAAGTCCAGGTATTCAAGCGTGATGTTCTCGTCGTAGCTTGTAATCGGGAAGATCTCGCGAAGGAGACCCTCCAAACCCGTTGGCGTTCGTTTGTCCGTCGGGACTTCGGCCTGTAGAAACCGCTTGTACGAGCCAATCTGAATCTCGATCAGATTCGGAATGGGCATCGCTTCGCCCAATTTCCCGAAACTGCGAATCTCCTTGCTGACAATCATCACGTTCCTCTCAGACGACTATGATCGGGCGGCTTAATGATGAAAGAGTGCCATCTCTGTGGCACACCGCCGATGAATGAAACGCATCACGCCGTGGACTCGTCCTCGGCGCGCACCAAGACCACCCACTGAGATTACTCTTGACACGAATGGACGTGCCTTCGTGGTGTGCTTCGAAGCAAGACCCGATCGATGCACCCGCTGAATAGTATGTTGCCGAACGGTTACCAGGGGACTGCCGTCCGCAGAGGCCATCTGTTCTGTCGCCGACCAGTCCCACCTGATCGAGCCATTACCGCCTCCGCGCCGGTCAAGCCCCGCAGTGTAAAGGAGTTCCGTGCAAACGCCAGCCTAAAAAAATTCGATATCCAAGTATTTTCTCCAGGTATCGATCTTTCAATCCATCTCCAGACTCTTCCCTCCTTTATTCTCGCGAGAGAGAAAAGTTCGCGTCGCCCGGATTGAGCCTGACGTGGGTTCTCCAGCACGGTATCGTTCAGCATGTAGCCCACAGGTGGAGAAACCCACTCGACGGCTTCCTTTAAGGATATTGGATGACGCCTGAACAACAGATGACAAGGGACTTTCACACGCGTTTTCTCGCGGATAACCGCACCATACCTCGACTCCCGAAGGACGACCTCGTTCGTACTCGATGCAGGCTTCTCACGGAAGAAACCGGTGAGTTCGTCGATGCAGCCGCGGAACGTGACATCGTCGGCATGACGGATGCCCTGGCAGACATTCTCTATGTTGTGCTCGGAACAGCGAATGTAATGGGAATCGATCTTGAACCGGTTTTCGCGGAGGTCCACCGCTCGAATATGAGCAAGGACACGCCCGGTCCAGGTTGCGGTAAACCCTCGAAGGGTGTCGGTTTCTCTCCGCCTGACATCCGAGGGGAACTGCTCCGGCAAGGATGGGAGCCAGGAGGGCCAGGGCCAACCGGATGACCTCACGTCAACCGATCAGCCATTCATAAACTATCTCAGAATGCCTAAAAACCGCGAGAATACTGCTGTGGCACCGCCGTCTCGCCTGTGCCCACACCGCCGAGAAGGCGGTGCCACCCTTCTGAGGTAGTTACTCAGAACCTCCGACACGTGGAAACGGTCGATCAGCGTTGGATGACATCGTCGGGGCCAACCGCGGGAACGGCTCGATTCAGCGGGAGCGTTACTGTGACTCGCGTCCCCTGCCCCACCTTGGACGCCACTTCTATCCTCCCGCCCATCTCCGACACGAGCCCATGAACCGCCGCCAACCCCAGACCGATGTTGTCGGTAGACCCCCCGCCGGCCAATTCGCCCTTCGTGGTGAAGAAAGGCTCGAAGACGCGATCGAGCTGGTCCTCCGGAATGCCGCAACCGGTATCCTCGATCGTGATGACCGCCGCATGACCCACCTGTTTCATCTTGACGCTCAGACATCCACCAGGCGCCATCGCGTCGCATGCATTGTGCCCGAGGCTCTCGAACACGGGGATCACTTGCTGAGTCTCGAATGGCCTGGAGGCGACTTCCTCGATCTCAGTCACGAGCGTTAGATTCCCTTCCTCGATGCGCGGACGAATTCGCTCAATGAAGCTCGCCAATAAGGGATTCAAATCGGCATGCTCTGTTCGTTGGTGGCCCGACTCGGCAAAAGCAGCTAGTTGGTTGGTGATACGCGTGGCTCGTCCAATCGCCTGGGCAAGACGCCGAAGCGCGCGGCGCAATTCCCTCGGACTGTCGCTCGATAAAACGTAGTCGATGCTGGTCAACATCCCACCGAGGATGTTGTTGAAGTGGTGGGTGACCGCGCCGGCCATGGCTCCGAGCGAAGCCATCCGTCGACTACGCGCGAGTTCCTGGGATAACTGCTTCCGATGAGAGATGTCTCGCATACTTGCGGAAACACCGACACACTCCCCTTCCGGATCGAGAATCGGAGATGCGATCAGGATGAACGTCTGGCGAGACCCGTCATGGCTCCCGAATATCACCTGGGCTTCGAGAGGCGACTTCGTCTCCATTGTTGCTTCCAGTGTCTCGACGACCTCGTCACGCTGGCGATCATCCAGGACTTCGAGAAAGCTCCGCCCCACCATGTCGTCGGCGCAACGAGCGAACTGCGCGGCAGCCTGCGCATTCCAAAAGCAAACCTTGAAGGCGCGATCCAGACCGACGAGCACAAAGCCGAGGTGATCACAAAGCGATTTGAAGTACCAGTCCGTCACTGTTTCCATTCCACAGCCCCGACTGTTGCACGACGACTGATAGTCATGTCGCCGGGCGACCCGCGCCGCCCCCACTGCCACACGCCGAGCCCACGCCACATGCCGAATCCCCTATGAGGATGATCGAATAATCGGGCTAATAACATAGATACTTTCTCGGCGGGATTCCTTCAACGACTGCACTTCAGTAGGCGGCTCGAGGAAGAAGGGACGACCCAACAATGGCAAGTCGTAGACCATCGCCGTAGGTCCGAGAAGAAGAAACCCGCCTTCCGATATCTCGACGGAGAACCCAAGATCGTGGAACGGATGGCGACGCTCCTGCGGCACCTCCATCGCCCCATCCGGCGTCATCACCCATTTCGGCCGACCGGGAGGCTCCTCCATCACCGGCACCACGGTCAGCAGAACCTCGGTAAAGTCGGCCGCCCGCAACTCAAAACCGAGTTCAAGCTTGGCCTGAGCATTCGCAAGATCAAGACCATGCAGCGACCCGGACTTGCCAAAGTGGAAGATAGTCCTCCGGGGTTGTTTCCCCCCCAACTCCACTTCCACCTTCCGCGAAATGTCGGGGACCGCCATGTCCACAACACTGCGGATATCCTCCAAACCGTCCAGCCACTCTCGAAGTCGCACCCGATCGGACTCACGGCCGACGACCGCAATAAAACCGTTGTCCGCCAGGCGCATCGCCATCTGAGCGTCAGGCAGCGTGCCCGTCACAATACGCCATAATGCGGTGTTTGAACTGAATGCGCCTGCCTCGGCGGAGAACCGATGAATACGAAACTCCAATGTGATTTGGCGAACAGGGCGTTCAAAAACTGACGTGGGTTCCACTGCGGACTGTGTGACCACCGGATCGCCGATATTCCCCCCCCCTTCTTCTCCAACGTTCTCCCCGTCATTGGCGCACCCCCCCGACATCGAGAACACTAAGACGATCAGGCCAACCGCGAAAACCCACTCCCGGCCACATCCATGAAGGCGCGCCGCGTGAAGCGAATCATCCGTGTGAGAGCCTTGTCGCTGTCGACATCTGAACTGGTGCGTGTCACTGCGATTCAAAACAATCCCATCCGCGTTGCCCGTGCTGGATGCCCATCCTTTGCGCAGCAAAGGGAGAGGCATTCCGCGTCCCACCAAAAAGGCCCCAAGAGACTGTATCTACCACCGAATCCCCGGTCAATCTGGTTTGTGTCGTAGCACCGCTCATCGGGATAGAAGGCGTCCCTGGCCGGTACCACTTCGGGAGTGGATGCCACGGGCAAGCGATCGGACTATGGACCAGCCAATCGGCAGAGAACCTCGCATCCGCGACGAATCAGATCGTCCGACGTGGCGTAGCTGATGCGGAAATGGGTATCACAAGATGAAAAAATGTTGCCTGGAATGACGAGCACGTTTTGCGCCGCGGCTGCATCCGCCAATGCGCTGGCATTCTCGAAGGAATCGGGCGCCTTCGGAAAAACATAAAACCCACCACCGGGACGCTCGAAATCGAAGTGGTTGCCCAGGAGCCCACACACAAGATCGCGTTTTTTCGCGTAGGCCTCGCGGTGATGCGACACATCCGTATCCAACGCGGTGAGTGTCGCGGCCTGGGCCATGGAGGGCGCGCAGACAAACGTGTACTGCTGGAACTTCGTCATCTCACCGATGATCGCCTCGGGCCCCACCGCGTATCCCATTCGCCATCCGGTCATGCCATAGGTCTTCCCGAAGCCACGAAGGAGAAGCGTGTTCTCGGGGGCGGAGGAGATAGGGCAGGGATTCGGACCGTCAAAACTGAGCTGCTCGTAGATCTCGTCTGAAATCAACAGCAGGTCGTGTTTCTTCGCGATCCTGGCCGCAGCCTCAACCTCGGCCGCCGTCATGACCCGGCCGGTGGGATTGCCCGGCGAGTTGATCATCAAAACCTTCGTCCGCGGAGTAATCGCCGCCTCCACGGCCGCAGCGTCGAACCCGAAATCCGGGTAAGACGAAACGGGAACCGGCTTACCTCCGACCATGTAAACCAGCTGCAGATACGATACGAAGTAAGGATCCAGGAAGATTACTTCATCGCCGGGGTTCACGGTTGCCAGAAGCGATAGTGTCAGGCCGCCGGAGACGCCCGACGTAATCATGACGGAGCTATCGCAACCAGACGCTGTGCGGATGTCATCCGCGATTCGTTTGCGTAATTCCGGAAGACCCGCACTCGGTGTGTACCGATTCTTCCCCGCACGAATAGCGGCAATCGCCGCCTCTTTGATGGGCTCCGGTGCATCATAGTCCGGCAGGCCAATCGACAGATCGCAAGGGTTCTTCAACCGACTCGCCAATTCAAAGAACTTGCGAATCCCGGAGAACTCCACCTTCCGCGTACGTTCTGAGAGAAGTGATTGCGGATCCAATGTACGACTGACTCCTTTCAGCGAGAAAGATCACTCTGTTAGAAAAGATCGCCCTGAAGGGCTGGGTTGCCCTGGAGAGGAAAACCGTCCTGTCAGTGATCATCCTGTCAGCAATCATGGGGCTGCTACTTCTTCTTGGTAGCGGCCTCCTCGCCTTCGCCTTCCTTGCCTTCCGCCTTCTTCTTGGACTTGCCGCCGATTGGCGCCTTGCGGTGTGCTACCTTTGGCAGCCCCACCGGCCGGTCTTCTCCCGGGGTAAACTTCTCACTTTCCATCAGGTTCTCGATCCGCTCGGTCCGCGTCAAAACGTTCCGATGACGCGACAGCGAGCTTGTGGATCTCAAAGAGCGATCCATGGTCATCTTGATGATTCTCCTTGCAGTTCTCTGCTAATCTTAATGCACAGGCCTTCCCGCCCGCGTTCTGGAATAACTCACGTACATGCAGCCCCGAAACTCATAGAGGCCACCCGATTGCCGGTATTCGCGTCCCAACGCTTCCACATGCTTACGGAACGCCTCACGGTCAGATTCGAACTCCCGCCCCGGCGAAAACCCCCGCATGCTATACAGTCCGAAGCCGTTGCTATGACGCCGGGCGACCGTCTCAACGCCGTGCTCCCCAAGGAAACGCTGAACATCCGTCAGGTCCTCCGCGACGAGCTCTCCGCTCCGGTCCCGCGTGATGAGGAACGACTCGATCTGAAGGTAATTCAATCGAGCCGCTGCCGAAGTCTCCTCCGATTCAGTCGTTTCAGTTGCCGCGCGAGCCGGAAGATTCGCGCCGACGACCGGCTTCTCTTTGGCCGGCGGTTTTTCGAGCAACCGAGACAAATCCGGATCGGCAGTGGACATCTGCCGATCTGCCACACGGTTGGACGAACCGTTGGTTTCCCGCTCTGGCGGAAGCAGCGGCGAACGAGACCGCTCCCTTGGATGGTTAATCGCCGCCGCAGGACGAAGCTCCGAGCCATCGTCCTGTTGGATGGATCGCCGACCGAGCGAATACACGCCCAGCATGACGATGCACAAGACTGCCGTTGTGGCAATGCAGGTCACGGTGTTGAGCGAGAGGAGAGGTCGCCTTCCCACGCCACCGGCCGGTCGACCGCCCGGGACGTCCGGTTCACGAGAGAGTCGAGCCGCAGCCTTGTTCCGCTTCGCCTCGCGTTTTGCCGCTTTCTCCTGTCGCCGCCTCGCTTTCGCCGCCTTGGCAGCTTCGCTCCGCCCGGCTTGCTCCTTTAAGGCATTCAACTCGTTCGCCGCCTCTTCTTCCGTCAGCGGTTCGGCCACCGTCGGAACGACGGAATGATCCACCCGCCGCCGCCACGGCATGAAACCTCGGCTGCGCGGAGGATGCTGAACCTGAGGCGCCTCGCTCATCGCCTCAAACAGGCTGAGGCCGTGTTTCTTCGTCACTATCACACATCCCTGAGTTTGTCGGCGACCGTTGGGTGGCTCGGAATATGGCGCGCACTCCTTTCGAGCGAGCCACTCCGAGCGAACACTATAGGATAATGACTTCTCGCCCAGTTTCAATCCGAATTCGCGAGGATTGGTTTGATTAGGTGAGGACCACCTGACCTGAGAGCCCCGCCGGCTTGTCCTTGACGATCCCGATCTCAACGGCACAAGCCGTCCCAGCCGCCCGCAACCGCGCCAAAGTCTCTTCCACGGCATCCGGCCGAACCGCCAACAACAGGCCGCCGGAGGTCTGAGCATCTGACAGCACCTTCATCAACACCTCGTCAACACCCCGATTCACAAAGCCCGCCCCCAGGCTTTCGAGCGTAGTCTTCCAGGTGCGAGTGACGCCCCCGTCCTTGGCGAGTTCCAATGTGGGACCGATAAGCGGGACCGACTCGGCACGAAGCTCGATCGTGACGCCGGATGCCTCGGCCATCTCGAAAGCATGGCCAACCAATCCGAAACCTGTCACATCCGTCGCCGTTCGCACCCTCATGGCCCGGGCAACTTCTGACGCACTCGCGTTCAACGCCGTCATGACGTCGATTGCCTCGGCAAACACTTCCGCTGAAATTTTGCCCGATTTGGCGGCCCCACACATCGTCCCGGAACCGATCGGTTTCGTGAGAATCAGACGATCACCGACTTGGGCGTCACAATTCGTCACAAGTTCATCCGGGTGGACAGTCCCGGTCACCGCCAAGCCGTACTTGATCTCCGCGTCTCGAACGGAATGCCCCCCGAGAATCACCGCCCCCGCTTCGGCAACTTTGTTCGCACCACCGGCGATGATCTCATTCAGGATTTCGATCGGCAGCGTCGTATCGGGAAACCCCACGATGTTCAGACAGGTGATCGGTTTTGCGCCCATCGCATAGCAGTCAGACAAGCTGTTTGCCGCCGCGATCTGGCCGAATTGATAAGCGTCGTCCACGAGCGGCGGAAAGAAATCGGTCGTCTGCACGAGGGCGAGGTCTTCGCGCAATCTGAATACACCGGCATCCGAGGATTGCTCGGGGCCGATCAGCAGGTCCGGGTGACGCGTCGCGGGTAGGTTGCGCAGCACCTGCGCAATGGCTCCCATCGGGAGCTTACCCGCTCA
>CAZTAR010000118.1:0-11557 GCA_964611695.1 uncultured Planctomycetaceae bacterium
TGCCGTTGCCTCACCGGCGAGACGCCGGTGCCACATATCAACGTGAAACGCAATAGAGCACCTCAGGCATGAGATGGCATCCTCTGCAGCGGTGATCAGAGCCGCGCGCGTCAGCAAGCGGTCAGCGCTCGACCTTGCGGCGGGCGAACAAACGGGTGATCCCCGTTGGGGCACCGGCTTGACACAAGCCGGCTCGGTATGGGGGGCCGACGCTACAACGAAGCATGCACTCTCAAGCTTAAAGTGCTCTCGAGACCGCCTCGGCATCACGGGGATAGGACGGCCGCGACAAACAAGGGGATGTCGGAAGCCAGGACGTCCGAATCCCCGTCCATATCGGCGGCACAAAACGCATCACTGAAAGGATCGGGCGCAAAGACCTGATCGACGAATCCTTCGATGTCGTCGCCGTTGACCTGCCCGTTGCCGTCCACATCGCCGCTGCCTTGTGTCCAGACCGTCACGGTGACTGCCATGCAATCGGGGCTCTCGCACCCGGCCGCATCACGGGCTCGCGCGAAGTAGGTCGTTGTCTCCGTCGCATAAACGATCAGCACGTCCGCAGTGTCAATGTAAGTATCGCCGCAACCGCCGGTGTACCAGTCGATCTCGGCGCCACTGACTGAAGCCGACAGATTGACGAAACCCCCGCCGCACAGGGTGTCCGGTTCGGCATCGGCGTTCGCGGGCGTGTCGGCGCCCTCGGAGACTGTCACCGTGACCGAATCGCAACCCGCGCTGACACAACCCGAAGTCACGTTGCGAGCCTGTGCGTGGTAGGTCGTCGTCGAGGCCGGCTCCACCAGGATCAAATCGCCGGTTCCGAGGAATGTGTCGCCACAGCCGCCCGTGTACCAGTCGATTTCGGTACCGTCGCGTGACGCAGTGAGCGCCGCCGAGCCGCCGGAGCAAATGACTGCGGGATCGGCGTCGGCATTGGACGGTGCTGCCGGGGAGGGAGATTGCCAGGCAGTGATTCTTCCGGTTGTCTCCCCGTTGAAGGTGGTAAAGGTGCCACCGACATACAGGCCGTGATGTTCGCCATCGCCGAACACGGACAGGGCATAGACGTAGCCGTTCGGTCCGGACCCCTCCCCGACGGCGGACCAGGTGCTGCCGTCCCAACGGGCGACTCGGTAGCCGGGAGTCGTGAATTGACCCCCCGCGTAGAGCTTCTCACCCGTGCCGTCTTCGTCGAAGAGGCTCAGCGCCCAGACGTGGTTCGTGATGCTGGTCCCCATCCCGACGCCCACGGTCGACCATAATGCCCCGTCCCACTTCGCCACCTTGTTGGCGAACACTACCGTCCCATCGGATTGAGTGACCTCACTGAACTGGCCACCCACATAGAGCTCTCCGTCGAATACGGCCATGGCTTCGACGTCATTGTTCGTGCCGCGGCCCAGTGGTGTGAGGGTGGTGCCGTCCCATTTGAAGATGTTTTTCGCGTTCGCGTTGCCGCCGGCGTTCGTGATTTCGCCTCCGACGTACAACGCCTCGCCAGTCCCGTCATCGTGAACGGCCAATACCCGAACGATGTCCGCGCTACCCATCGGATCACCCGGCAGAGCGGACCAAGCAGCGCCATTCCAGGATGCGAGCTTGTGGGCTGTCACCCCACCGATATCGTTCAGGTAGCCCCCGGCGTAAAGGTTCCCGCCGTAGAACGCCAGCGCACGGATGCCGGCGTTGCTGCCACTCATGCCGCCGCCAACACTTGACCAGGCGACGCCATCCCATCGAGCAATCCGTTGCGTGCCGGCCTGGCCGCCCATGTTGCCGAACGCGCCGCCGACATAAAGCACACCCTCCTGCTCCGAGACCGCCATGGCGTAGACCGTGCCGCCATTCTCCGCACCAGTTCCCAGCGGCGACCAGGTGGCGCCGTCCCACATGGCGATGTTCTTCGCAGTCGCGCCGCCGGCCGTGCTGAATTGGCCGCCCACATACAGGGCGGGGCCGACGGGCGATTCCTCCTGTGTCGAACAGAGTGACCAGACTGTCGAGCTGAGGCCCGGATCGCCGACGCCGTTGTCCCAGGCCGGATCACACGGCTGCCCGCCGACCGTTGTGGCGATCGATGCAACGAGGAGTAATGGTAAAACGAGAATCGATACAGAGTGCCGGGTCATGGTTTATTCGCCCTCCAAAGTCGGCAAGAATGCGCGATGAGATTCGTGCCACTCGTGCTCTGTCGCTGGTCGAGTGATGTGTGCCACTGGCGGCTTGCCTGCCAGTGTCCTGTGAGCGGCTGTTGGTAATTTCGCACTGGCGGACAAGTCACCAGTGGCACACACGTTGCCCGCGTATCCCTCACATGACGCTTGACAGAGCAATAGAGCATTTTAACGTCGCGAGTGCATACTCCGCTGTAGCGTCGGCCCCCGTGGCCGACGGGGATTACCAGTTTGTTTTCCCCACTCACAAGGTTGAACGCTGACCGCTTGCTGACGCGCGCGGCTCTGATCACCGGGGCCACAGATGCGATGTCAGCGCCACAACTGCATCCGATATAGCAGCGTGGTGCGGCTTGCCGCACCACAGCCGCACTCAGGGGCGAAGCGTCCTCACCGATCCGATGTCCGACAGGATCACCGTCATCACTGGTTTGTCGTTCGACTTCACGCCGGCTTTCCCTGCCGAGTTGATACATTGCAGGCTGGTCCAAAAGCCACCGTGCGGATCATTCGGCGGGTCTTCAATCTCGTAATCGCACGCCCAATCCCATTGCTCGGTGCCCGAGTTGTAGGTGGCCTTCGCGAAGTAGTCCGACGTACTCCCCGCCTCGGCCTCCTCGGCGACAATCCAACCCGCGGACGCGGTCGAAAACTCGACGACCAACCAGACCTCGTCCGGCAGCGTCACTGGTGTGGGGAATGTGACATTCAGGAACAACACTTGCCCGTTGTCGGGCAGTCCGCTCCCGGACACCGCGGTGCCGGGGATGGCGACGCCACCGGAGCAAGGAGACGCGTCATACAAGGCCGTTGCCACGTCAAACGCCCCGCCACCACCGCCGTAGACCGCGATCTCAAAATAGGTCAGATCGCGAGCCGTTCCGGTGAGGAACAGGTCATCCGCCATCGGTTGCCCCGGGTTGTAGTTGAGCGTGGCCGGGTTGATCTCGTTGCGATACTCCGGACAAGCGCCGGTGCATGACACGCCGACTCCATCGAAGCTGTTGCCGGCCGCGACGCAATCGGCTTCGGTCATGATGGTGCAGGTCCAATCACTCACATCGCAACACGCGCCGACATCCAGGTTCGTGCAATCCGTAGTGGCGCACGTCGTGTCGTCTCCCATGTACAATCCACCCACGGCGTCACACGCGGAAACGGTTCCTTCCGTACAACTCTCATCCATATGACAGCACGCGCCCTGGGCTTCCGGGATCTCCACACACTGCACATTCGCCCAGAAACCGGCGTGGTCGTTGGGCGGGCCGCCAAACCAGTAGTCGCACACCCACGGCGGGTCATTCTCGCCGTAGAGGTCGGCCGTGCTTCCGACTTCCGCCACTTCCGCCACGACCCAGCCCGCATCATTACTCGAGAACGTCGCTACCATCCAGACGGTATCCGGGATTCTCACAGGATCTGACGAGAACTCCGCTGAGAGGGTGTAAATGAATTCATCGGCGGGGATATCTTCCCAGGTCGCCTCGGTGCCGGTGATGAGGTCGCCCCCTTCTCCGGGACAGCCGTCGTACAGACTCGCCGTGACGTCATAAGTTCCGCCGCCTTCGCCATACACGGCCATGTCGTAGTAGATCACCCCACGCGCCGTGCCCGCCAGTGTGAAGTCATCCGCCATCGCCCTTCCCGCGCCCGGCGCCCAGAACGTCTCGGGAGTGGCGATGTCGTTCCGGTACTCCGGCGCCATGGTCCCGGCGCATGTCGTACCAGCGCCTTCGAAGGTATGAGCGAGTGCCGCACAGATGGTTGGCGAAGTGAGTTGGCAACTCCAATCCACGGGATTGTAGCACGCGCCCACATCCGTCAACGCACAGTCAACAGAACCGCACGCCGTGGTCTCTCCGATGAAAGTCCCACTCGCAAGATCACACGCCGCCTGGGTGACCTCGGTGCAGCTTTCATCCGGTAGGCAACACGCGCCCACGGCGGCGGCGGAGCAATCCGCGGTTCCACAATCGGTCGCATCACCCTGGTAGCTACCACCGCCAATTGAACAAGACATCTGAGTTTCGATCGTGCAACTCTCGTCCGCATGACAACAGGCGCCCAGCGGCAGAACGGGACAATCGGTTGTCGCACAGTCCGTGCCAGGCCCCTCGAAAGCGCCGCCGCTGATCAAACAGTCCGGATTCGTCAGGTCGAGGCACGCTCCTGATGCGTAACAGCAAGCCCCGAAACAGGTGGCCGCTCCGCATTCGGTGTCGTCGCCCATGTAGGTTCCACCGGCGAGGCCGCAGTCGTCTTGCGTTCCTTCAGAGCAAGCGCCATTCGCCAAACAACAAGCCCCAGTCGGGATCGAACAGTCGACCGCATCGCAGGACATCCCCACACCTCGATAGGTCCCGCCACTCGCTCCGCAACCGGCGAGCGTGGTGTGCAGACACGATTCGTCCGGTAGACAGCAAGCGCCCTCGCCCGCCGTTGGACAACTCAATGTTCCGCATTCGGTGCCCATGCCTTGGAATGTACCGCCGGCGGTGTTGCAGGAGTCCAGCGGGAAAGTCAGGCAACCACCCGTGGTGGGGAAACAGCACGCCCCGATGCAATCAACACCGGCGCAAGTGGTGTCATCGCCTCGGTAGAAACCACCTTGCGCGGAGCAATCGTCGGGTCCTTCCTCGCTGCACGAGCCGTCCGCGAAACAGCACGCCCCCATGCTGGGGCCACCGATCAGCAGGAGATTCAGAAACGGCTGGAGATCCAAACCATCCGCGCCGCCGTCACAATTCACGTCCGCCTGTTCCGAATCGAAGCCGACCCCGGGATCTTGACCGAGTACCACGGTGACGAAAGCCGGTACATCGTCCATGTCCACGAAGCCGTTGTCGTCCAGATCGCCGCCCCCCCCTTCGCCGATGGTGACAATCCAACTCTCCGTCGCACTTCCCGTGTCATTGGATGCCTGGATGGTGATTCCATAGGACGTGGCCACCGGTGGCGGATCATCCCATGAAACAACGCCGGAACTGCTATTGATCACCATCCCTGGAGGGCCGCTAATGAGCGACCATGCATTGATCGGCGCCATGCAAGACGGCGCGGTCAGCACCGGCGTCGGACCTGTATAGGTGACCCGGCACGGAACTTCCTCATCGGGAATCGCGATAATCTCAGGCGCGCCTTGATGAACGCCAATCGGCAAAGTCTGCATGAACGAACCGGCGCCATTGGTCGCACGAACGTCAATCTCGTAGATAAACGGCGCCTTGATCGGGCTCGGCCAGGAAATCACGCCGGTGATGGGATCGATCGTCATGCCGGGCTGCGGGTTGTCCAGGCTCCAGGTGATCGGAGCGGTATTGATTGGATAGTGTACCGCCGGTGTCGGACCGACAAACGGATCCGCACAGGTGATTACCTTTTGGCTGAAGGCATCGAAACTCGGAAAGGCCTGCTCAATCGTAAACGGTTCGCAAGTAATCGCATCGTTATTGTCTTCGTATTCCTCAACCACCTCGCCGAGATCATCGAGCATGGAGCCGAAGTAGTAGGCGCCCGCGACGAGGTCCGGGATGTCGATGGCAAGGCTGAATTCAAACCCGTCATCGGCCGGCATATCCCACAAGGTGTCCCCGATCAGCAGGTCGCCGGCGTCCACCACATTGTCCGTGGAGAAGAAGAAGGACTGATGCACATCCGTGACCGTGACAGTGCCGAAGTTTTCGATTACACACCAGGCAGTCAGTTCCTCACCCGGTGTGATGTTCGCCGGCTCAGCGAAAATAGGAACAGTCTTGCCGAGGCGGGGCCCCTGAGAACAGTAGGACGCGTTAGCTAAATCCACCTGCGTCGTGCTGCCGGGATACAGAAACCTCGTCCCCTTGCGATCGTCGGTATGCAGTTCCACAATGTTGTTCTGGCTCACGGGCCCACCCGCGGGATAGCCCGGGTTCATCGTCCCGATGAACCAGGGACTGCCCTGGGGTTCATCTCCGATCGGATCATGCCCCAGGCCGATGGCGTGTCCGAGTTCGTGCAGGCCGACCAGATAAAACGAAAATCCATTGAGAGGCATTGGGTTGGATGTGACTTCGCAGTCCGGGTTCGTGAGCATGTGCCAGCCGACGTTCTCTGGATAATCGCTGAAGAAGATATCCATGTCGAACCACTGGTCCGCATCGTTGACCATGTACGTGACGCCGAGCACGCCGGGGTCGAGCCACGCGGACGGTACCGCCGCCGTGTCGCTGTAGCCGTCGAAGTGGTCGACCACAGGGTCTTCGGTCAGGCGAATGAACGAGTACTGAAAGCCAGCTCCGGGAACGCTGCTCCACTGCCCCATGGAAGCTTGAATGAGAAGGTCTGTATCGTCGCCTTCCGGAAACGTGCCGGGCGAGAGATAGCGAAGGCTTTGCCCGCCGGCCCAGATGACGGAGTAACCGCTGTAACTGAAGTATGAAAACGCGCCGGCGCGGTCACCACCGACCCCAAGGAAACCCGCCAGCAAAGTCAGCACGATCATGATGCGGAGAGAGGTCTTCATCATCGCACCTCCTTTCCGTTCTCATGGGAAGGGGCGATGCGAGCATCCCCCTGTTGACCGCGTGCCTTGCCGATTCCGCGCTGTCCCGAAGAAGGAATATTTCCCGAGTCCCCCGATTGCGTGAGAGCCCGATCACGATCCACATTCTGCTGCGTCACCGATTTCCGCAGTGGCGCGACGCGGTACTCCTCCACAAGAACACGGCGACCGGCCGGCTCGGTCAGGTGATGATCTTTGCTGCATGCCAGTAGCGGCCGGATCGTATACAGGAATGCTTCGTACGCCATGCCCTCACCAGGCTCTGCTGGTTCTCCCGGTTCTCTCGGCTCTCCAGAATGCGACACGAATTCCTTCACGCGGACCTGATGTTCGGCCCTCAGGTGTTGATGATGCGGGTTCCATGCCCGTTTGCCGGCAGATCTGACAAACCCATCCGCATCGACTCCGTCGACGGGAATGTTGAAAGCGTTGCCGACGCGTTCTTTCCCCTCCTCATCACGATAGATGCGGTATGCCCCCTGATGGAGGCCGGCAACCGGAAACGTCTTGTACGTCGGCAGCAAAAACAAAACCCATTTCTCGCCCTGGGCAAAGATGGGTGCGCAACAGACTCGCATCTGCATCGTGCCGACTTTACCGCCCGGGACGACCAACTTGAATACAGGAGAGGAATCCGGCAGTGCTCCCTTGAGATACTCGACGTTCTCGAAAGTTACCTCCGTCTCGATCCGTCTCGGGTTTTCCGCCCAATAGGACCGACGTTGCGTCACTTCCCCCACGATGACCTGTCCGGCATGATCGGACATTGTCGTCAGCGTCATCGGGACGACACTGCTGGCCTGTGCCGGAGTTGCGAAGAGCATGAGCGTGGCAAAGACCGAGAGGGCGGCGAAGACCACAAACCTGCCGGCAGACCCTGGGCGACCGATAAGATGAAACATGGGTTTTTCTCCTGACTGCCACAACGGCTCTCGATGAGCCGAAAAAACGCGACTGCGACGTCAATTGTCGAATCTGCAGACCTGACCCCTGGCGTCTGTGGATCGGCAATTGTGATTCAGTTGCCTCACTGCCCTTCCGTTTACCGAACACCAATCCTACGGCTTTACGACTTGAAAGACAGACAACCCTCCGCGATGCCTGTGAAACTCGACTATACGCGATTCGCTGGACGCATATCAAGAAAAGCCTGCACCTTGGCGACTCAACTCATCTGCTAGTTTATCGGTCCTCATTGCTGAACAACGACTTGCGCGCATCAGGCCTCATAGCCAAATCGACTATTGTGATGCCGGACAACAGCCAAACGGAGAGGATATCAGGGGCGTCGGGCGCTTTGGTTTGATTGCTACCGCTCTAGGGCATCAAGATCGAGAGAATCACGAGCGTGGTGTTATACACCCAATGCGTCACGATAGACGGCAACAGCGACCTCGATAGGTGGCGTTGAAGCGTCCAGATCGCGCCCATGCACACCACAAATGCTAGACCCACCCAGTCTCCCGCCAGTTGAAAAGCGTGAGCGCTTCCGAACCAGATTGTGACGATTAAGATGGCCCAATGCCCCACCTTCCGGTGCAATACGGGAAAGATGAAACCTCGATAGTAGACTTCTTCGAGTGGAGGCAGCAGAACGGCCATCACGCAGACTGCATACAACCCCCCAGGCGTAGACACCAGTTCCGCCATGAACGAATCTTCCGTGGAATAGTTCATCAACAAAATCCCACCGAGGACAGCCCCGACGATGCCAATACACACACACAGGGCGAGATTCCGGCCTCCCTTCCACGCAACCCTGAAACCCAACCGAATGGTGCGCCCATACTTTCGACAGACGAAGAACCACGAAACCCCCGTCATGATCGCGGCTGACAGCAAGCTCGCTGTGAGAAGCAAGCCCGGAGACATGTGAGGTGCGCCCTCCGCTCCCGGGTTGGGATTCTGCATCAGAAGGACAATCCCAATGGCACTACTGATCAGAAACTCAGCGGCCCAAATGATCGCCACACCGATGAGTAGATCAAGGCCCCCGACGGAAGTGCGCGGCCCCCTGATGACATCCGGTCCGCCAACAGGGATCGCAACTGGCAAGGCGACGGGAATCACCTCATCCTCCGCACCCAAACTTTCCGGTGAGAGCGAAGAAACTTCGGAGTTGAAAGCGCTATCCTTGCTTTGAGAGTTCATTCGACACTCGCGTAACAACCAGCGTCATGTCGTCGGATTGGGGAGCTAGGCCGACAAAACGCCGGACATCCCATAGCAGTTGCTTGGCAATCAACTCGACGGGCATGTCGTTTGCCATTGCGCCATGCAGCTTGATGGAGGAGTGCAGCCGCTCTCGGCCGTACGCCGCGTCTTCGTAGTTGATCGCCTCGATGAGCCCGTCGGTGAGCAACACGAGAAGGTCGTTTTCCTGCAACTCCGCTTCCGCCCATTGATAAGTCGCATTCTCGTCAAGCCCCAGGACCAGCCCGCCGACATCGAGCGTTTTGATCCGCCCTCTGCGTAGGAGCAGCAACGGTTCGTGCCCGGCGTTGCAGTAGGTCAGACGCTTGCCGTCAGGGCTCAGCACCGCGAAAAAGGCTGTCACAAACTCAGCCGGAAGTGTGTCATGGCACACCCGGAGGTTGACCAGATGCATCAGCTCGCCAATATCGGAAACGCCTTTTGCGTGCGACCTCAGGGCGGACCTCGTGCTCGCCATCATCAGGGATGCGGGCACGCCCTTGCCAACGACATCCGCGACCACAATGCCGATGTCGCCGCCCGGCAGCCCCACGAAGTCATAGAAGTCGCCCCCCAGTTGCGAGCTTGGCTCGTACACACAGCCGAACTGATAACAGGGGTGGACGGGCGGGCTCTTGGGGATCATCCGCCGCTGGACCTCTGACGCCATCTTGACTTGTCGATCCAGTTTTCGTGCCTCGCGCGCCCCGTCGCGGAGCCGCGCGTTTGCGATTGCGGCCGCCACTTGGGATGCAATCGCCTCCAGCAGCGACACGTCGGACGACGTGAAGCGATATCGCCGTCCCATGTACGCCCTTAACACGCCGATGCGGTGCCCGTCGGATGACAACGGCACGACCAGCGCGCTGACCAAGCCTTCCTTACGAAGACTCTCCCGGAAGTAGGTCCGCGGATCGGTTCGCACGTCCTCCACGAAGACGGTTTTCCCTGTCGTCAGTGCTTCGCTATCGATGAGACAGCAGCGCAGCGGCGCGGCCGTCGTGTCCATGTATTCCGTCGACATGTGCGCCACGGCCACGATCCGAAGCTCCTCCAAGTCCTCATCCAGTAGCCGAATCGCCGCGGCGCGCAGTCCCAGCGCATCCACGAGCTTCCGGACGCTCGCGTCCAGGATTCCCTGGAGCTCGG
Organism: uncultured Planctomycetaceae bacterium; assembly: GCA_964611695.1. Taxonomy (GTDB): domain Bacteria; phylum Planctomycetota; class Phycisphaerae; order UBA1845; family UTPLA1; genus CAZTAR01. The sequence continues at coordinate 10,060 of CAZTAR010000118.1, forward strand.
TTTCCCGAGCGAGAAGCAGACCGACTTCGTGCGTTGCGGCCAATTCGTCCACGCGCTGGCGCAGTTGGTACGTTTGATAACAGAGCTTCGCGATCGTGTTCGCCAACTGTTGGACGAAACCCGCGGCCGCCGACATCGTGTCGTCCGACCACGGCCTGAGTTCCCCCGCCACCTGGATCAGGCTCTCGACAGGAAGATCGTGCTTTCGGGCTAGCGATTCCACGTCCGCCTGCGCAGGCGGCGCCATCGGCCGGTCTCCAACGATAATCGCCCCTAGGTGCTTGCCGTCAACGACAATCGGCGCGGAATACTGCGCGAGCCCCGCATGGCATTGACTCCGCCGAGGCGAGTTGGTTCTCTGGACGAGTTCCGCCGCGGTGACATGGCACTGCCGGCAAGCTGCCTGCCCCGAGTTGGTTGCCTTGACCAAGGTGCAGAATGCCGATTGTTCCGCGTTGTCGGTGATCGGCTCGCCATCGGGGGTGCGGATGCTCGTCGCGATACCGGTGGTGCGCGCAAAGCCATCCTGCAACGCCTGCAAGGTCTCGACATCAACGAAATCTGTCAATCTCAAACGTGTATTCGACTTCAGCCCCATTTCCTCGACATCCCGAATAGCCGGTGTGTTTCCGGCGCTTCCCCCCTTTGATTGCTGCCGATCCGGACGAACGGCCGTCCACGTTGGGCAGAAAGGAACAGTCCGTTACTATAGCCCGCATGTGTCTCATACGCTATGCGAAGTTCACCGGCAACATGCCCCGAGAAGTGGTCCTCCTCAAGGGATTGCCCTGCATTTGGGGCCGCTGCCGATTTTGCAGCTACATCGACGACAATACGCGTGACGAGGATTTGATCCAAAGCGTCGCGGAGGAGAATTTCGCCAGAATCACCGGGGAGTTCGGCCGCCTTCAAGTCATTAATAGCGGCTCTATCCAGGAACTCACGCAGCCGGTCTGGACCTTACTCCGCACAATCATCGCCGTGAAGGGAATCTCGCAGTTCTTCACGGAATCTTATTGGGCCTACCGAAAGGAATTCGCCGCGGCTCGCGAATTTTTCGAGACAGATACGCATCTCTTCCTGGGTGTCGAAACCTTCGACGACCACCTCCGCAATGCCGTCCTGAACAAATCGATGCACTGGTCCGGCCCGGATGACGTCGCCTCGCTGACGGACGCCATATGCCTCATGGTCGGGTTCAAGGGTCAAACCCATGACACCGTTCGCCGCGACATCGATCTCCTTCTTTCCAAATTCAAGTACGGCATCGTCAATGTCTTCACGGAAAACAGTGTCAACGCAGACATGATCGACAACGAACTCGAAGCCTGGTTCAGAGATGAATTCGCCTGGCTGACTGAACGGCCGAATGTGAACGTGCTGTGGAAGAACACCGATTTCGGTGTAGGGTAGTGTCGGCCACTACGGGGTATGCAAAACGCTCTAGTGCTTCGACACTACTCAATTGAAGGGTAGAGCCGTTTGAGCTTCATCCGTG
>CAZTAR010000119.1:0-11499 GCA_964611695.1 uncultured Planctomycetaceae bacterium
TGTGACCTGCCATGGCATGGTTCCTCTGTCAGGGTTGCGTATCCACCCGCTATTGTATCAGTAACACCGCTTCTGTGCAGAATGCGGAACGGTGGTTTCCGGGATTTCGGAGGTTTATCCCGGGTCCGGCTCGTCGCCCTTATCCTCTTTCCCCTTATCCTCCTCCATCGTATCCCCCTCCTGATTCTTCTTTTCCGGGACGGAAGGGATCACCTCCGCAGGCATGGGCGCGGGTTGGAGGGGGTCCTCAGGCACGGGTATTTGTTTTTTGTCCATCGCCTGGGGTTGCGCTTCGTGTGGCTCCGCTTCGCGTGATACCGCTTGAGGAACCGGTCGGGTCGTGGGCTTCTCACCGCCGAGCGGCGCGATATCCACGGCCTCCCCTTGAACCATTTGTTGGAGCTTGGCCTCCACGCCTTTGCGGAGTGCCTTCTCCTCTTCCGACGGCGGGGGAACGCGATCCGGTTCGGTGAGTTCGATTACCTTCTGCCACGCTTCTTCCGCCTCGGGCTTTCGACCTGAGCGATAGAGGGCGTCGGCGAGATGATCGAAGATCGTGGGATCATCGGGTTCGGCGTGGTGGACGGCTCGCTGGAGTTGGACGATTGCCTCGTCGAGCCGCCCCCGCTTGTAGAGCACCCAGCCGAAGCTGTCGAGATAGGCCGCCTCACGAGGTTGTTCTCCGACGGCAAGTCGAATCATCTCCTCGGCTTCTTCGAGATGGGTACCGGCGTTCGCCAATGTGTAGCCGAGATCGTTATTGATGCCGGGATCGCCGGGGTTCATCTCGTGTACGAGTTGGAGTTGTTGAACGGCCTGGTCATGTCGGCCGAGGCGAGTTTCGATCGTGGCGAGGAGTTGCCGCATTTCCTGGATGAGGGCGGCGTCATGGCGATGGCCGGCATCACGCCTGGCCGCTTCGGGGATGATGATCTTGTTGGCGGTTTGCTCCGCCTCGGTGAGTCGCCCGGCCCGAATGAGAAGCAATATCAGCTGCTCAAAGGCGCTCACGGCTTGTGTTTTCATAGCGGTAGCGCGGCTGAGTTCGATGGCCTCGTCGAACCGGCTGGCAAACACGTAGGTCTGGCTGAGCAGGGTCTGGTAGACCGGTTTGTGCTCGCTTATTTCCAAGCCGGTGCGAGCAATCTCGATAGCGCTGTCCCACTGCTGGGTTCCCCAATAAAGGGTGATCAGGATTTGGTTCAGGCCCAAATCGTCCGGGGCGTCCGCGAGCCATGACAAAACCTGTTGTTCGGCCTCAATGTGTCTCTCGGCGTGTTGGAGGAGATCGATATAGCGGCGGCGCAGGTGGCTGTCGTCAGGCGTCAGATCCAACCACGTTTTCGCAGTCGTGACCGCCTCTGGAATCCGACCTGACTGACTAAGCGCGGCGAGGTAACCGTCGCGTCTCATTTCATTTTCGGGCTCTTCGTCAAGGGCGCGCTTGGCCAAAGCGAGTGCCTCGTCGAATCGATCAGTGGCGAGGAACAATTGGATCAGTTTTGCCTGGGAAACAAACCGCGATGTTGGTGAGAGGTCGTCGCGAGCGAGCAAGGTCTGCAGGATGGTGATCGCCGCATCGTTGTCCGCACGGTCGAGCGCGAGTTCGAGGAGCTTTTGCTGGTAGCTCATGTCCCGAGGACGATCCTCGAGAAGACCGCGGACAACGGCTTCAGCGGCCTCGAACCGTAACAGCCTGGCATCGAGCGCGGCTTTGAATTCTCTCGCACGAATGTTCTCGGGGTCAATCCGCAGAGCCTGGTCAGTGAAGGTGTCCGCCGTTTTGTAGTTGCGGACTGCAAGGTGACTCATGGCCAGGGCGACGGGAGTTGAGACATCGTCCGGATGGGATGCGAGGATTTTCTCAAGGTCTTCCTGGTATTGGGCGAGGCGTTTCTCGCCATCAGGTTCTTGGCTCTCGGCCAATCGAAGCAAGGCGCGGCATCGATCCAAGCTTGCCCCTGGAATGTCGAGCCTTTCATAGTCGGCGACGCACTCCTTGGCTTGTTCGGCGAGGTTGCTGTTCAGGTAGAGGAGGACAAGCCTCTCGCGAGCGGGCGCGAACCTGGGATCGACATCATCGAGGATGCGGCGGTAGAGCCGCTCGCAACGTGTGCGTTCGCCGCGACGTTCGGCTGATTCGGCAAGCAGGAAGAGTGCGTCAGGGGAGGACCGATCAAGTTGGAACGACTCCATGAGGGCGTCCTCGGCTTCGTCGACCTGATCGAGGGCGTCGTGTGCGCGACCTTTCAGGAAGAAGACTCGAGCGGTTGCAAGGCCGTTTTTGATCGCCTTGCCCGCGGCCGCGGCGGCTTGGGGCCACTTCTTCTGTGTGACAAAAAACTCGGCCAATGCGGCGTGCGCGGGTGCGCACTTGTCGTCAAGGCGGATGGCCTTGTTAAGTTGGTCTAAGGCCGGCCCTTTGTCACCACCCGCCGCCTGCAAAAGGCCCAAGGCCGCACGGCCGATGGGATCGTCAGGAGCCTCGGCAATTTTCCTTTGCCATGATTGAATGATGGTCTTGCATGACGCGGGATCGCCTATCTCGGTGATTGTTTTAATTGCTTGAGCGAGCGAATCCGGTGCATGGTGCAAGGTGTCGAAGATGAGATCAGAGGCTTCGGCATACCGTTCTTGCCTCAGAAACCGTGCAGCGCGCAGGTAACACGCTTCAGCATTGCCAAGGGTTTCAACGTCGCTGATGGCTTCAGCGTCGAGTTGGGGTTGGGATGGGGGATCCATTGAGGGTGGTTGAACGCGATCGGAACCGCCGCTTGCAGTGGTCTCATCCTGAATGTGGGCGGCGGCTTGGCCACACCCTAGGGTGGTCTGCACAAACAGGATCATGATGAGGAGCCACCGAACGTCGCGTCGGCTCCCAATGCTCCGGGACGACTGGGCTCCGTTGACAAGCCCTAGGTGACGAACACGGTTTGGATGGAGAGGAATGGTCAGTGTCGACATGACTGCTCCGTAACGGCGACGCGTTGGCCGTAAAGACGATTCGACGTGCGGTGCATTCTCTTGTTGACGGGGCCGCCGGCTATTTCCTGGATGTTCGGCTGCGCTTTTTGGCCGCTTTGGCGGTTCGTTTCTTTGCCGCGGTTTTGCACGAGGTTGCCTTCTTCGAGGCGGTCTTCTTCGCGGCTGTTTTTTTCTTCGCGGAAGCACGTTTCTTGGCGGCCGATTTCTTTCGCACCGAACTGGCTTTCGCGGTTGAGCCGGCTTTCTGCTTCAGGGTTCTCTTCTTTTTTGATGCCGCCTTCGTCTCTGTCGCGGGTTCGGCTTCGGGCGGTTCTTTGGTTTCGGCGGCGGAGTCAGACTGGGTCTGAGACGACGGCATCTTGGGGGTAGGCAGTTTGCGAGGCCCATGGGTCGCGGCGAACCGCTTGAAGAGGCTATAGAAAGTTTCGGCGTCTCGCTCCTTGATTTTCACCGCCAGGAACTTCTGAGCGTCCTCGATCGGCGTCGCTTCCGGGATGCATTCGTCATTGATGAGGTAGGCGTACATGTGTTCGTCGAGCGGGATCGCATGGCCGCCGAGGCAACGTGCGATGACCAGCGCCTTGGTATGGGGCGAGATGCCGCCGAGCGTGGCGATAAAGGTTTCTGCGGTCTTTCGGGAACCCACCTTGAGAAAATCGAGGTTCAAATGGTGGAGTTGGTTGAAGATGGCCCGAAGGGCAGTTGAGATTTCCTCCGCCGCCTTGCGGCACTTTGGATAATCCGAGCCAATGACATCAACGATCTCCGCGATCGGTGTGACTCGCAGATCGTTGTAGTCGACGAAGGCCCCGAGAAGCCGGGTGATGGCCGCCGCGGCTCGGGTTTCGGAACCGTAGTTGCTGAGAATGGCGAGCAGGAGATACTCCATCACCGTTTCCAACTCGACAAGGGTAGTCTTGTCACCGGCTTTCTTCAGCCTGGTGAAGAGCTGTTTGATTTTCTTTGTGTGTAGCGAGGCATTCCTCATGGATCGACTCCAAAGCTCGAATGGCTGTCGGCGGGTTGTCCGGGCTCTCCGGGTGCGTCCTCCGCAGGTGGTTGTGTCGGGTTCGTTGTGTCTTCGAGAGCTTCAGGATTGTCCGGGTTCATCGCCCGGACGGTATCAATGCCTATCTTGATGCCCATATCGAGGTGAAACCGCAGATGCGGGCATTGACGGGTTTCCAAGCGCTTGGCGAGCCTGGTTTGGATCATGCCTCTGGCACTTTGAAGACCCTTCATGGTGGTCAAGCAATCGGCCTCGGACGCCATGACGCTGACGAAGACATCGGAAAACTTGAGGTCTGGCGAAAGTTCGACCCGCGTGATGCTGGTAAACGGGCTGATCCTCGGGTCCGAGACGCGGTTAATGATCGCGTCGCTGACGACGTTTCGGATGATGTGGGCCAGCCTGGCCAAACGATGTGACATGGTAATCCCCGGAATCGCGGCAGTTCTCGGTTTCAACTCGTCCGAGTGATGCGTCGAAGGTCAGAAGAATTCGATTTCGTAGTCAAGAAGCATGGCGTCTCGGTGCATCTTCATCTGCTCGGCGATCTTGGACAGACAACTGTCAATGAACCGTTGTTCATTCGAGACCATCGCGACGGCAAGCGTGCAAGATCGTAATTGATCGGACGTGCCGATTTCGGCGACCGATACGTTGTGGCGCGCGCCGAGGCGATCCTTGATGCTCTTGACAACTCGCCGCTTGTCTTTGAGGGACATAGCTTGCGGAATTCTCAAACTCAATTGTAAGACGCCAACGACCATCATGGTTGAAGAGTCGTTTCCTCATGGGGCAATCAGACCTCCAACTTCCTGGCGGTCTTGATGAGCTCCAGTGACTCGATGATGTCTGCCGGTTTGAGGTCGTCGAATCCGACGATCCGAATTCCACATTCGAGCCCGCTCTTCACCTCCTTGACATCGTTCTTGAAGTGGCGGAGCGATTCGATCTCGCCGCGGTCAATGATCACGACACCGTCTCGAACGATACGCACGAAATGGGATCGCTCGATATTGCCTTCTCGCACGATGCATCCGGCGATCTTGCCAACGCGTGAGATGCTGAAGACCTCTCGCACTTCGGCGCGGCCGCGGGACTCGAGCTTTTCATCCGGCGTGAGCAGGCCTTCGAGGGCGCTGCGAATATCGTCGATCACCTTGTAAATAATGCGATAGGTCCGGATGTCCACGCCATTTTCATCCGCGAGTCTTTGTATGGCGGGCTCAGGCACCACGTGGAAGGCGATGATGATCGCTTTGCTCGCGTTGGCGAGTACAACGTCTGACTCCGTGACGGAGCCGACGCCCGCATGCAGAATATTGAGCTTGACTTCGTCGTCCGGATACTCGGTCAGAACCTTCTGGAGAACATCGATGGAGCCCTGCACATCCGCGCGGATGATGACGGTGAGTTCGGGGATTTCTCCCTCGGCAGCGCCAGCGAGGACGGACTCAAGCGAGGTGGGTTTGGCAACCCGAATGAGTTCCTTTTCGCGAATCCGAATGGCGACTTCATGGGCAACGTCTTTGGCTTTTTGCAGACTCTTCACAACGTAGAACTTGTCGCCGGAAACCGGAACTTGGCTGAGACCGCTGATCTCGACCGGCGTGGATGGACCAGCCCGCTTGATGGTTTTTCCCGTGTCGTCCTTGATCACGCGAACGCGGCCGCTGGCAGCGCCACAAACGATGAAATTGCCCGGCTTGAGCGTGCCTTCCTGAACCATCAATCTGGCGACGTTGCCCAAGGAACCGGTGCGTTCGGCCTCGACGACAATCCCGGTCGCGGGGATTTGGGAGTCCGCCTTGAACTCCATGACCTCGCTGAGCATGGCAAGGTGGGAAAGCAAGTCGTCGATTCCCTCACCCGTCACGGCGGAAGTCTTGATCACGTCGGTCTCGCCGCCCCAATCGCCACTGGGCGTCAGACCGTGTTCGGCAAGTTGGCCGTAGATCTTGTTGAGGTCGTGTGGAAGATCGATCTTGTTCAACGCGACGACGATGGGAGTCTCGGCGGCCTTGGCATGGTTGATGGCTTCGATGGTCGTCGGCATGACGCCGTCATCGGCGGCGACGACAAGTACGACGACATCGGTAAGCCGTGTGCCGCGGGCGCGCATCGCGGTGAAGGCGGTATGCCCCGGCGTATCAACGAAGGCCACCCACTTGTCGCCCACCTTCACGCGATAGGCGCCGATGTGCTGTGTGATACCACCGGCCTCTCCGGCAGTCACGTTTGCCTTCCTGATCCGGTCGAGCAGACTCGTCTTGCCGTGATCGACGTGGCCGAGAACGGTCACGATGGGAGGTCGCGTTTCCAGGTGCTTGCGCTCAATGGCGGCGTATTCCTCCGCCAACCTGTCGAGCCCGGTCTTCGCCTCGGCTACGACCAACTCGACGCCATGATCGGCGGCGATCAGTTGCGCGAAGTCGGTTTCGATGACACTGTTGATCGTCGCGAACACCCCATGTTCTTCCATGAGCCGCTTCTGGATATCACTGACCGTGATGCCTGTTTCTCGTGAGAAGTCTTTGATGACGAGAGGCTCGGGAAGCTCCACCTTGCCCTTGTGGACATGGGTATGTTGCACTCGCTGGCCGCTTCGGCGGCTGGATTGTCTGCCTTCGAGGGCTCGCAGACGCCCGATTCCTCGGCCAGAGGCCTGTGCAAGACGGTCACGTCTTTCAATAAGATCCCGGTCTCGCCATTCGCGAAGCCGTTCAGTGGCTTCTCCCCGCGTGTCACGGATCGTCCGCCGAGGATGAACACGTTTTTCCGTCGGCTTCGCACCACTGCGCCCCGCGACGGGACGCTTGGCCGCCCGATCGTCATCTCGCTCTGCAGTATCGCCGTCCTTCGCTGGGAGGGGGGGACGGGGTGGTCGAGGGCCATGGCGGGCCGCAGGCCGCGAGGTGTATCTGTCGTCCTGCTCCGGTTTGTCCATTCGGACGACCTTGGGGCCTGAGAGCTTCGCGGGCTCAGGGACGTTCTGCGGCCCGGCGGTAATGATGACGGGCTTTGGTTCGGGAGCGGCTTCGGGAGGAGCTGCTGGCGGTGTTTCCGGCGGCGAGGCATCAGCATCGGGGGCCACCGTTGTATCAGGTGATGCGGCTGTGTCGTCAGATATTGAAGTCGTGGCATCTGTGCCCGGTTCCGCCGTAGTGTCAACACCCGCGACCGTTTCCGGGCCTGCGACAGTCTCCGGTCCCACTGTCGTTTCCACGCCTACTTCCGTGTCCGGGCCTGCTGCCGCGACAGCTTCCATCGTTTCGGTTTCGGTTTGCGGAATAGCGATTATGGTACCTGGGGCCTCTGCCGTTGTGGGGGGCTGGACCAACTCCTGTGGCACTTCGACAGCCAACGTTGCTACGGGGCTCGATTCGGCAACCGGCTCGACAGTATGTTCGGCGGCGACTTCCTGGGGGCTCTTGCGCCGTGGGGCAATCTTCTTCGTTGTGGTTGTCTTCGTTGAAGCCGCCTGGGTTGTGACTTTCTTCTCTGAGGTGTTCGCTGTGCCGCTGGTATCGGCGGTTGCCGTTTTCTTCTTTTTCCCGGAAGTTTTCGGCTTCTTACGAACCTTCTTGAGGTCGACGCGGTTTGACTCCTCGACAGTGGTCGTATGCGCGCCCTCACTAAACCATTCGCGAATCGTCGCATCGAGGCCGGCCGAGACCACGTGCATATGGTTCTTGATCTCGATCCCCTCGGCGCGGCATTTCTCAATGATGACCTTGCTGGTTACAAGGAGTTCCTTCGCCAGGTTGTGAACTCGCACTTTCTTGGAAGCCAAAACTATTCTCCACGGCCTTCAGGCCGACACGTCCCGGGTTACCTTTGAGAAGACTTGCAGTCTTCCTGAGTTGCCCGGTGACGCTCTAGTTGTCGGGGCGAATCCGTCGCGTTGGCGGGTTCGCCAACTGCAACTTCGCTCCCTGGTAGGGCCGGTTGAACCGACCCACGAGAACTACTTTCCCGTCCTTAGGGGACATTCGATCCGTCGCTGTGCGCCTTCTTTCCGCCGTCATATCTACTGCGGAGTTGCAGCCTTGTCCTCCGGCTCGGCATCGGAAGCCACGGGCGCGTCTGAAGCCAGTTCCTGCGGCTCAGCTTCGTGGTTGCCGTCCGATTGCATTCCACCTTCCTCGTTGTCAGTCTCGGTGCTACCTTCGGTCTCGGCAGGCGCAGCCGAATCGGAAGTGCCGCTTGAGTCTTCGGCCGAGGCATCCTCTTCGCCGGCCTCACTGCTCGTGTCACCGCCATCTTGGGTGTCAGCCGCGCCGTCGGTCAGGGTGATCGTCTCGCCCTCTACCGCAGGCTTGTCGGCGGCGGCCTTGGCGGCTTCCTGTTCGCTGCGGAGGGCCGCTTCGGCAGCCGATTTCTCGGCCTGTACTTCCGCCTGCACGATCTTGGCCTCGGCAGTGCAGGCTTCGACAATCACCTTGGCGAGTGGTTCTTCCAGGCCAAGCTCCTTGACCAATGGATCTACGCCGACCTCCTCCACATCCATCACGCTGATCAAGCCCAAGATGGACACCCGCTCGGCCATGACCTCGTCCACCCCGTCAAGTTTTCGCAAAGTCGTGGCAAGCCGGTCGAGGCCTCGGTTGTATTCCTTCGGGGTGAGAATATCGATGTCCCACTCCGTCAGACGGGCCGCCAGCCGGACGTTCTGCCCGCGTTTGCCGATCGCAAGGGATAACTGCTCCTCCGGAACGACAACGGTCGCTCTTCCCAATTCGAAGCAAAGGGCGGTGTCCTGAATCTCGGCGGGCTTGAGCGCGTTGCCGATCAGAATTTGCGAGGATTCGTTCCATCGCACGATGTCGATCTTCTCGCCACCCAACTCCTCGACGATGTTTTTAATCCGGCTACCGCGGACGCCCACACACGCCCCGACGGCGTCGACCTTGGTGTCGATGGAAGAAACCGCCGCCTTCGTGCGATATCCCGCCTCTCGTGCGAGGGCCTTGATCTCGATGATCCGCTCCGCGACTTCCGGCACCTCCAACTCGAAGAGCCGGCGGATCAGATCCGGATGACTGCGGCTGAGAATGATCTTGACCTGGTGCGGCGCTTCCCGCACATCGAGGATGAGGGCCCGAATTCGTTCGCCTGGCTGGTGCATTTCGCCGGGGATTTGTTCGCTACGGGGAAGAAAGCCCTCGGTCCGGCCGATGTTCACGACAAGCGCGCCGCCTTCAAACCTGGCAACGGTTCCCGTAACGATCGTGCCCTTTCGCTCTTGGTACTCCTCGAAGATGCTGCCGCGCTCGGCCTCTCGAATGCGCTGGATCATGACCTGCTTGGCAGTTTGCGCGGCAATCCGCCCGAGTTCGTTCATGCTGACGGGCTCGCCATTCAGTGTGGCGCTGATGTCGCCGGAGAGGCGGTCTATCTTGACGACGGTATCTTCGTCCTGGCCGTACCTTTTGCGAATGGCGGATTCCATGGCGGCCTCGAGGTCTTCGAGGACGAGGTCTTTGTCGATGTTCTTATCTCGTGCGAGGCCGTCGACGATTCGGATCAAGTCGGAATTCATGAGTTCGATCTCTTACTGCCGGAGCCGCAGAACACTTTGCCTGCCGACACGAGGGGCGGAGGCTACGTCCTAAACCTGATACCTAAACCTAAACCTGGACTTGGATAAAAAGTGTTCACAACGTCTCGGGCTATTCGGTTGTTACATGGATGGCCGGCGTCCATGCACGCCTTGGTTATGGTCAGCCCGACTACGCCTCGTCGGACACCTCTGGTCAACAAAAAAGTGGGCATTCAGTCGAACCCACCGTGGCAGCGATTGTGATGTGCGGACGCCGCCGTCCCGCCTGATGTTTGAAATAAGGCGACATACTAAGTCATCAGTCGCCTCCCACAAACAGTCTGGGGCGGGGAAAACGCAAATCGCACACAACGGGATAGAACCAGTTCAATTTGCACTGGTTCCGTCTCCGTTCGCAATCACTGTCACGTTCATACCCATCTCGCCGGGCTCGAAGAGATGCACCCGAGTCATATCCAAGCACATCTCAACATCCTGTCCTTCGAACACCGGAACACGCGCGTCCACACGGCCCACCAGGTTGCCTTTGCTCGTGGTGGTCATATAGACATCCTTCCTATCGCCTAACGGCTCGATCAGGGCGATCTTGACGCCCAGCTTCGCCGTGTCGTGCTTACTTGATTCGCCATCAGGCCGTCCGTCTGTCGTCGATTCGACGAAGAACGCATCCGGCCGAATTCCCAGGCTCATCTCGCGGTCCACGTGATCCGAGAGACAATCCGCCAGGCGCTTCGGCAACGTAACCGCAGTCGCTCCTTGGCTGAAGACAAGCCCGCCGTTGTTCTTCTCGACGCGACCGTCGAGGAAGCTCATGGGCGGCGTGCCAACAAAACCCGCGACGAACCGATTCACCGGGCTGTCGTACACCACTTGAGGGGCGGCACACTGCTGAATCACGCCGTCCTTCATCACGACGACCCGATCGCCTAAGGTCAAAGCCTCTTCCTGGTCGTGCGTGACGTATATCGTCGTCGTTCGGAAACGGTGCTGGAGTCGCTTGATTTCCGAACGCATCTCCACGCGGAGCTTGGCGTCCAGGTTCGACAACGGTTCGTCGAAAAGAAACGCCTTGGGGTTTCGGACAATGGCCCGGCCCACTGCAACGCGCTGCCGTTGTCCGCCTGACAACGCCTTAGGTCTTCGATTGAGAAGGTCCTCAATACCGAGGACGGCGGCAGCCTCGCGGACTTTTCGATCGATGTCCGCTTTCGACAGGCCCAACTCGCGGCGACGCAAGCGGAGGCTGAAGGACATATTCTTGTACACCGTCATATGCGGGTACAAGGCGTAGTTCTGGAAGACCATCGCGATGTCGCGATCTTTCGGCGGAACATCGTTGATGATCCGGTCGCCAATACGGATGGTCCCAGAGGTGATGTCCTCAAGCCCGGCCACCATTCGGAGCGTGGTACTCTTCCCACAACCCGATGGGCCGACCAAAACGAGGAACTCCTGATCCTCAATATCCAAGCTCACCCGGTCCACGGCCCGTATACCGCCCGGATAGTCTTTGGACACCTCGCTTAAACTTACACCTGCCATAGAGTTACACCACGCTATCTGCGCGGCGATTCCGCAAGCCCCGTATGATAGGGCAAGTCACCGGGGTGTCAATCAGGATTCCTGCGGGCAGAAAGTGTTTTTCGGAGTTTCGGCTTCCAAGGCGATTCTGCTATCAAGAGGCCTGCTTGTTGCGTGCCCCCCAGTTTGAACGCGCCATACCGGCGGAACTAGTAAGCCACTCCGGATCCTCAACGACTCTGGTGCTCTGTCACAGCTAAATATGCGGGTTGGGTGGTACGGGCGTCCCGCCCGTGCAAGGCCGGCCATGGCAACCCGATTTCGTGCGGGCGGGACGATCGTACCACCCAATGATTGAGGCATGACAGAAGCACTAGCCCGCATTTCTCACCAGGTGGGGGTAGAAAAGGGCTGCGATCTGTGC
>CAZTAR010000120.1:0-11425 GCA_964611695.1 uncultured Planctomycetaceae bacterium
AGAACCATAACGCCGACGAGGCCGAGCTGGCGGGCCTCGCGAACGTGAACCTGATTTTCGAGGGAGGCGGCACGAGGTACGCGAAACTGGAGGTGGCCGGCGAAGACAAGGGAGAGATGCCTGGCGGCTACATCGACAACTTTGAGCTAGGCACGCTGACCATCGGCGAGGACACGCGCGTCCGGCTGGTGGACGACACGAACAACGGAAACCGCGGCGGAGCGGCCGGCGCTGATGAGGCGATCTATGTGGATACACTGATCCTCGAAGCCGGCGCGATCCTCGACTTGAACTACTTGAATCTCTACTGGGGCGGCACGTTCGTCAACAACGGCGGTATCGTGCTTCACGGCGAGGGCACGTGTGCGGATGCCGGCGACTGCCCGCCGGAGACGCCCTTCTGCGTCGAGAACCGCTGCGTGGAATGTGAGAATGACACGCACTGCGGCCCCGGCATGGTCTGTGTTGACGGTCAATGCGTACGGCAGGGTCTGCGGAATCCGCTCGGGACAGTCGACTCCGAGATGCGCCAACCCGTTCGGCGTGACGACGAGATGTTCCTGGCCGGTCTGTCGTCGACGGCGGATCAGACGGAACTGGCGATCGGACGAGACGGCAGTACGGCCGAGTGGCAGACGACCCGAGAGGAACAACTTGTGGTGACGGGTGAGAGCGGTCGCCTCATCGGCCCAACGCCGGAACAGGCCGCGTTGGTGTACAAGGCGCCGACGGGTGAGGATCGCACGCTGGAGATTCTGAATCTCTTCGCCGACGGATTCCCGACGCTCGCCACGTACAGCTTCACGCCCGCGAACCCGGAGTCGCGAATTGACCTCGCCGTTGGCGACCTGGACGCGGTTCAAGAACCCTTTCCGAGCATGGAGTACCACGACGAGGTCGTCATGGTCTACGAGGTGGACGACGAAGGCACTCGTTACGCCTTGCTGACAATCCTGAGTTATGAGGACGTCGAGCCGGACTGCGGTCTGGTCGATCCCAAGCCCGAACCGACACGAGAGTTTACACGCCGGCTCGCTACACCGCTGAAGAACCAGGACGGTACGCCGAACCACATGGCGGTGGCGATTGGCGATTTCAACGCCGACCAGCATCGGGATATCGCCGTGGCGGTGGCGGATTCGACGGGCGTCGTCGTGGTCGAGCTGTTCACTCTGGAGACTGACGCGTTCGGCGAGACGTTCATCGGCGGTTTCTCGGCGCCGACGAGTAGCGATTGCTGTCGGGCCCGGACGGACGAATACGGGTGCGAGGCATCCGCATGCGAAGACGCTGTCTGCATCGATGACTCCCAGTGCTGCTTCCCACCGGGCTTTCCGCTATATGGCGGTTGGAAGCAGGGCTGTGCGGATTTTGCCTGGGAGTCGGGAGACTGCGGTTGCGGTGTCATCCGTGTCATTCCCGGATTCAGCACGGGGGTCATCGCCGACCACTTTGAGATCATCGTGGCTGAGAACCTGGACACAAACCCGGCACGGATTTATGACGGCCCCGGCGAAGACGCGTGGACCGTGGGAGATCAACTCGCCATCGCCGGCATTGACACCACGACGTACAGCGGTTACCCGCGCCTGTACATGGAGGTGTGGGGCTATGACGATGTTGCGGGTTTCACCCGTGGAATCGAGGACAAGGCGTACCAATGGGTCTATGGTACTTTCGACGGTGTCTCCGCTCTGCCTGACAGCACGGTTCGCCTGGCAACCGTTCCTTACTATGACTGGCAGCCTTGCAACCCTGAGGAATCACTCGTTGTCTTGGTCGATACCCAGCGGGGTCCGGCCGTGGAGTTGTTCATCTTCGATGGTGAGGACTCCTCTTGCAACGGTCAGCTTTACTCCGTCTCGCCGGATTGGCCGCAAAACATCGCCTCACAGCCGGCGACACCCGCCCCGACGGGCGCGAATATCACCGTCGGGAACTTCGTCCAATACCGCAGCAACCTCGGTGATCGCGAAACACTTTTGATCAGCGACCCACAAACGACCTATACATCCGAACGGCCTGGGAAGCTGGTTCAACTCGGTTTCAATCAATGGCAGCCGGACTACGGTTCGATGCGACCGATCACACCGTTCGTCATATCGGGTACGGGAGAGTTGGTCCCCGTGGACACCGTACCGGTGCTGCTTTCGGTGGATGTCGACGGCGACAACGGGTATTACGTGAAGCAGGGAACCGGCGGCGCGACACTGTATCTCGGCGAGCCGACGCTCTTCTCGTTCACCGGCCTCGAAACGATGGATCTCATCCTGGCCGAACCGCCGAAACACGTGGACTACCTCCCCTCACTCGGCGGGATCGTCAACATCAGCCAGGACGACGCGTTCTTCACGCAGTTTTCCAGTGCGGAACAACAGGAGGAGACGGCGTCGAAGGAAACGCAAACCGACTTCGTTTCGTCCACGACGCACTCCTACAGTGTGTCGTCCGAGGCGTCCGTCGGGTTCGCCGGCATTGGCGGCAGCATTGAGACCTCCGTGGGGCAGACGTTCGAGGATACCCATTCCCAGAGCAACGCGAACTTCCACTCTGACACGAGCACCATCACGCTCACGCAGGTTAGCCGTTCGGAGCGAGACGACCAGCTAGCCTTCAAGGAACAGATCGTGGACATGTGGCGATACCCGGTGATGGGTGTCGTTGTTGTTGACGAGGGCGGCAATCCCGTGCCGGATGACGAGCAGCCGGTCAATCCGTTCTTCGATCTGACGATTCCGGGGCCGGTCTACAACGTCTTCGGGCCCGGGAAGTTGAACGATGCGTATCAGCCGTTCCACATGAACGGCAACATTCTTTCGTATCCCGTGTTCAGCGCGGGGACGTTTGAGCCGCCGGACGTGGGTGTGTTCGAATATGGCGATATCGTCGGGAGCGACTTCGTCGCGGCAGGCAGTTCCGATCAGCCCATCTGGGCGGAGAACGCCTTCGTTGTCGGCGGTCTGGCAGCCGAGCAGTCGCTGAACTTCAGCAACACCGTCAAAAACAGCACGACCGTCAGCGTTTCCGATACGCACAAGACCAGTCTGGATGTGAGCGTAAAAGCCACGGTTTCGGGAAGCTACGGCATCTTCAGCGGGAGCGTCTCGTCGGAGTACAAGTACAACGCCAGTAATTCGCACAGCTTTTCAGACACACGCTCCGCGAGCAGAACGAACAGCACGTCCGTCGAAATTGCCGTCAACATCCCGTCCAATATTCCAGCCGAGCGTGGCTACAAATTCTTCCCCGCATGGTACACAACGCCCGGCGGAGCCTACAAAGTGACACACGCGGTCAGCACGACCGAGATCGGTGAGGCGGCTCGACTGTTCTGGGAGAGCACGTACATGCTGCCCGACCCGAGTTTGAGCATGCCGCACCGGATCGTGGCGGATTCAAGTACCTTTGGCCAGACGTACTATCGCCTGGGTTCCGACTTGAGCCGCAAAAAGGTCAAGGGTTTTTTCGTCCACGATCTTGATGGCCATGATTTGTTCGCGCCGCCGTATGATGGCGATCTCGTGCAACTCGACCTTCGCGTTTATAACCTTAGCGTCGCCAGTTCGGTTTGCGATCTCACCGTTCAGTTCGAGGCCCAGGAGTACCAGTTCGGGCAGGAAATCGGGCCGAGGATTCCGATTGGCGAGGAGTTCATCCCGTACATCCCCGCACGAGAAGCCGCGCCGCCTTGCCCGACGCTTTGCAGGGCAGACATCGATGAAGATATGGACTGCGATCACGACGACCTGCAAGAATTCATTGCCATGCTGCTCAACAACGACCCCTGCACCACCACGGCCTTCTGTTGCATCGGCGACATGAACGATGACGGGGCGGTTAATGGCCTCGACATCGAAGGCTTCGTCGGAGCCATGCTCGTGCCGCACGCTGATGTTGGAGAAGAAGAACTCGAGCCTGGCCAGCCGGAGAACATGCGCTATGCATCGATCATCTGGGATACCACGGACTTCGGCCCCACAAGTGGCACCGGGCTGAGAACGTGGCTGGTGTATGCAACGCTCGATCCGCTCAACGAGATTGCGAACGAGACGCACGAGTTGGAGGATCGCTTCGGCGATCCGTTGCGAAACCACCTCGGCCAACCGATCGATCCGTTGCCCGGCGGCGAGCCTGGCACGTATCTTGAGAAGGGCCAGAACAACACAGGTTGGATATCGGTCTCCGTCGCCCCGCCTTACGAAGAAGACCTGCCGTACTGCGCAGCTGCCGAAGATCAGGGCGCCGTTCGCTCAGGCATTATGAGGCCGGATGTGTTCCTCGCGCCACGGTCCCTGGTCGTGGTCGATCCGGCAACCGGTGCCGAGGTCTCTGGCAATATTCAGGCATATGTCAACGAACCGGTGATGTGCCGTTTGGCAATCTCATGCAACAGGACCCACCTCCGCAATTGTTCGCTCAAGGTGTTCGAGGACAATCCGACAGAAGGCCAACGACTGATCGTCAATCGCACGGTCATGGGGATCGACGCAACGAACGGGGCGTACGAATATTTCACGTGGCAGCCAAGTCGCCCGGGGAGGTACACGCTCGTGGCGGATGTTGTCGAGCCTGTGAACGATCAGAACCCTGGAAACGCTTCAGTGATGCTGGATATCCAAGTTCACGACACCCCGACAACGAATGGCATGTCCACGGGGAGTTCTCCGCGAACGAGATGAGCGACTATTGGGTAGTGGTTCACTTTGATCTGCCGGTGCCACTGGCAGCTTGCTGCCAGTGCCGTCACGAGCAGATAAGCCGTGCGAGGCGCCCAAAGTGAACCACTACCGACTATTGAGGCAATGTGCGAGATTTCTAGGAGACGAACTCGCAACAGAGGTTATGAGTTCGCAGCATATTCGCGTTCTTCTTTAGGCGAAAAATCCTCCCGGAGCTCGCGGCCTGGATAGCACTTCGCTGTCGCTGGGCCGTGTCGATGGGCCGAGAATCCTTTCTCGGCCCTTGTTTTCACAAGAATGATTCCCGTTTAGGATTGGTGCGCGAAGCGATTCTCGCCCCAGCGCAAGGGGTGCGGAGGGAGGATTCTCCGAACATCTCTCCGTTGGTGGGTTGGTGGGTTTTTGGGTTATGATCCACGCGATTAAATAGCAGATATTCTTTGTCGCCTTACAATAGTTCCCTCTTTGGAAGGCTGGTGAAACGTTGGTACCATTGTCAATCGTTGCTACCGCAACACCCGGCTGATGGCGGCTTTCGTTCAAGGAGCGACTGGTGGAACTTACATGGATTGATTGCGTTGTCTTTCTGGCCTTCATGGGCACAGTCGTTTTCATTTCCCTTTACGCGAGCCGCAAAGAGCAGTCCTCCGAGGATTACTTCCTCGCCGGCAGAAAGCTTACCTGGTGGCTGATCGGCTTTTCTCTCATCGCCTCGAATATCTCCACGGAACATTTCGTTGGCATGGCCGGATCGGCGTTTGGCCGGGTGGGGTTGGCAATTGCCAGTTACGAATGGATGGCGGCGATCTGTCTGGTCATCGTTGCCTGGTGGCTGTTGCCCAAGTTCCTCAAAGCCGGCATCTACACCATGCCGGAGTTCCTCGAGTACCGATACGATTCGGGGACGCGCACGATCATGGCGGTCTATCTGATGGCCGCCTACATCGTCGTGCTACTTGCCGTGGTGCTCTACAGCGGCTCGTTGGCATTCAATGCGATCTTTAGCGTACCGACCATGCTGGTCGACCGTTTCGGCGTGAACCCGGACAACGCGGAACACTGGGCGAATGTGATCGGCATCTGGGCGATCGGCATCATCGCCGGGAGCTACACCATTTACGGTGGTCTCAAGGCCGTTGTCTGGTCCGACTTGCTTCAAGGCGGCGCGCTACTTCTCGGCGGTGCGGTCGTGACGATACTGGGCCTGAAAATGACCGGCAATGGAGACCTGCTTGAAGGATGGCGGACGTTTACGGCGGCCAACGAAGGCAAGCTCCACATGTGTCTGCCCTGGAACGATCCGGAGCTTCCGTGGATCGCCGTGTTCGTCGGTGGCATGTGGATTCCCAACATTTTTTATTGGGGGCTGAACCAGTTCATTACACAGCGGACCCTGGGCGCGAAGAGCCTGGCCGAGGGACAGAAGGGGATTCTGTTCGCGGCTTTCATCAAGCTCTGCATCCCGCTGATCATCGTGATACCGGGGATCATGGCGTTTGAGCTCTACGGCGACGAGATCATGGCGCTGGGCGGAAATGTAGGGGATAAGGCCTATCCCTACATGATTAAAGAGCTTCTGCCGTCTTCTTTGCGAGGTGTCATGTTCGCCGCGCTGCTCGGCGCTGTAATGAGCACCTTCAACTCGGGGCTGAACTCCGCCTCGACGATTTTCACGGTCGACCTATACGGCAAGTACATCAACAAGTCGGCGTCACCGCATCGGCAGGTGACGGTCGGTCGTATTGCCACGGCGATTATCGTCGCCGTGGCGTGCCTGTGGGCGCCGGTCGTGGGCAGTTTTGAAGGTGTCTTCACGTACATTCAGGAAATTTGGGGGTTCATCTCGCCCGGCATCGTGGCGGCGTTCCTCGTGGGGCTTGTGGTGAAACGTGCTCCGGCCGTGGCGGGCAAAACCGCTTTGCTTCTCGCCCCCTTCCTGTACGCCTGCTCGCGCGTGCCGAAGTGGATTATGGAAAGCGAGCGGTACGGCTTCAAGTTGCAGACGGACGGCGAAGAGAGCGTTGTCGTACGAGCACTCGATGGCGGCGGCACCCAAGTCGTCGAGGGTCTGGCGGCTTCATGTTACCGATTCTGCGCGATGGCTTTTCTCCACCACATGGCAATTGTGTTCCTCGTGCTCGTCGCCGTGATGCTGATCTTGACAAAGATGCGCCCGCTCGCCAAGCCGGTCACGATGCCGACGTCTGGCTTGGACGTGAAGGTCTATCCGTTCGTGTACGTTGCGGGAGGGCTCATCATCGCCGCGACGGCCGGTTTGTATGTCATCTTCTGGTGATGTGAGGCTTGAGTGGTTTGTTGATTTGCACGCTCCTATCGCGGACGATGCCCATGTCGGACGAAGAATACAAACTGCTTGCCTCGTCCGACAGGAGCCTCGGCCGCAACGGGGCGTTCACGAGGCTATAGAAACTATCGCAGAATACCCCAAGACTGTGCCAAGCCCACTGTGGCACCGCCGTCTCGGCGGTGAAGACACAGGCGAGACACCTGTGCCACAATGATGAGGTAGTTTCTGAGGCGTCAGCGTCTGGGGCGATTCAGGTAATACTGGAATTTGCGATGGGAGTTGTAATCTCGCGGATAGAGAGGCAATTCGTTTCGCCAGGGGCTCGGTTGCGTTGTGGTTGCCTCGGCATCCCGCTTGGCCAGATCCCATAGCGTGTCACGAACCAGGCGGCGAAGATCGCTTTCCGCCCTGTAGGTTGCCTCGGCCGTCAAACCGATGGTGTCAATTTCGTCGTCGTCTTCGAACTGCATTCGATCTTCATCCGGCAGGATGACCGGCACTCGGAAGGTCGCCAAGGGCTTTACCGTGGTCGCTTCGTACAACGTGGCGATGAACTCGGCATCCGCGTCCGTCTCCTCGACCTGGGCGTAAACCACCAATAGTTCGCAATTGGATTCGAGTGATGATTTGAGAAGATAGTGGAAGTCGATTCCGCGCGGGTCGTGCCCGTAAGTGCGGACCGTGCAGACTTCCCGGATGGACGGCAAGTCTTCCATCATGCGCCCCCAGAATACGGCGTTGTGTCCCTGCAGCTGCTGAACATGAAGATGCCGGGTTACGTTTTTTTCGTTCATCGCCGCAATCACGCGAGCAACGGCGAGCCCGGTCGGAAAGCGTCCTTGGGACACCTCGGTCGCGAGGATGTGTTCTCCATATGCCGGGAAGTCGGCGCCGGACAGACCCAGGTCACTGGCCGTCACAGTCACGATCTCATCCTCGAGTGGCGTTTGATACTTGGCCTTGAAATCGGAGCTCTGGTACTCAGGTTCGTTGACGCCGTTGCAGCCCGGGGCGGCCGCGAGTCCTGGAATCACTACGACCAAAATGCCAAACATCGGAAACCACGAGAAGTTCGTGCCCTTGGTTCGTTTCGTCTTGCGGTGATTTCCGGTTTGCATCATCGTTCGGCTCTCCCGTGAGTCGCCCAAAAATCTCGGCACGACGCGGCGACGTAAACGGTAATCGAACACATCGCGTGCCTCATGGGTTGGGCGAGTCACCTTGCATTCTGAATGGCTTATCGGATGTCAAGAGGGGTAACTTGCGTCCCGAAACAAATCTTGCGGAAGTCGAGGTTTCGGTATTGGTATCATTCGTGTGCCACGGGCGGCTTGACCGCCCGTGCCGGCACTGGCAGCAAGCTGCCAGTGGCACCCCTCGACGAAACGATTCCAGTATCGAAGCTTCCGGAGGGCTGCAGTTTCCTCAGGTCCGCGGTTTACTGAGCCAGCCGTCATAGGAAACGACCGATAACAGCGCCGGCTCCGAACATTGCCACTGAACTCAGGTCGACCGCGAACTCGTCCGATACCTATACCAACGCACGAGGTGTTCGACTCTGTGACAACTAATAGCTACCTCACAATGGATATTGCCACGTCTCCGACGCCACGGTTGCCGGAGGTGCCCGTTTCCTTGATTCGGGAAGAGGCGCAAACCCCAATCCATTTCCGCGCACTCGCCGGACGCTGTTTCCTTCGGTTGCCAAGGGCAGTGTGGATGGTGCTCGACGTCCTTCTCGTTTGCGGCGGGACAGCCCTGGGAGACCAACTCTTCGTCTGGTGGCAGGCTGCCGGCACGACGATTCTCGCGGGTTACAGCCATTGGGTCGCCAGCGTCATCCTCGCTTCGTCGGTCGTGTTCTCAGGCGCGGTGTTTGGGTTATACGAACCAGCCACGCTCTGGGCGCGATCCCGGATCATTGCCAGATGTCTGATGACGGTCGTGTTCGCGATGCTTGCCACGTGGGTGGTCCTGCACCTTTTCATGTATTCCAGCTTGAGCCGTCGCGCGGCCCTGTCCGGGATCATCTTCTACTTGGTGACTGCGTCAACGATTCGCCTGCTCGCGCATTGCGCGGTCCGTGATGTTCGGCGCGGTCTCCTCGTCATCGGGCAAGGCCCACTGACAGGCTCGATTGTGCGATCCGTTCGTAGGGGCGCCGTACCAGGCTACCGATCGGTCGGCCTCGTCGTGCCGAACCGCAACCAGACAATCGAGCAGGACGCCGGTGATATTCCGATTATCGGAGAAGTCGGTGACATCGAACAGCTATGCAGAGAACTGGAAGTGGCAGAGGTGGTCGTCGCCCAGACAGTCCTCAAAGACCCCATATTTCAACGGGCGGCTCTCGCGTGCCTGCGGCTCGGTTGCCGAGTGACGGATGAAACGACCTTCCACGAAACCGCCTACGGCGAGGTCCCCGTTTCCCACATCACGCCCAACTGGTTCCTCACGGCCGACCTCAAGGGGCAGTTGCAGGAACACGCCGTGGGCAAGCGTCTTGTCGATATCATCGTGGCGGGCCTTGCTCTGCTGATCGCCGCGCCCATCATGCTGCTGGTCGTCGCCGCGATACGCCTCAGCAGTCGGGGAGATATCTTCTATTCGCAGACGCGCGTCGGGCAAGGCGGTCGGCACTTCACGCTGTACAAATTCCGGACAATGCGCAGCAACGCCGAGTCCGCCGGCACGGCATGGGCCACCGCTAACGATCCGCGCGTCACGACGGTCGGACGAATCCTTCGCAACACACGGCTCGATGAGCTCCCGCAACTCTGGAACATCCTCAAGGGCGACATGTCGGTCGTTGGCCCGCGGCCGGAACGGCCCGAGTTTGTCGGACCGCTGGCAGCCTTGATTCCGTTTTATGACGAACGTCACCTCATCAAACCCGGCCTGACCGGTTGGGCGCAGATCAACTATCCATACGGAGCCAGCATCGCGGATTCCCGCCGCAAGCTCCAGCTCGACTTGTATTACGTCAAGCACACATCCCTCGAACTCGATTTGATCATTCTGCTTCGGACATTGGGTACATTTTTCTTGGGATCAAGATAACGCCGCGCCCCTGAGAGCCGTGGCACAGGCGTCCCGCGTCAATCCGAGCGCCTGACGCCGGTATTCTGTTTGGGGCTCCCCCACTCAATCCATTGTTGTTCATAGGCATCAAGCTCGGCAGCAGTGATGATCTTCGAGGGAAGGATCCGAGAAGGCGCGTCGTTGTTGATCGGTGAGTTGCCGAATTCCGTGGCGATGGCGAGGGCGTTCTCCACGGCCCGGCGGTAGTCGAAGGCGATCATCGCCAGGATTTGTCCATTTCGCATGCGATCGATATGCCGCGGCGAATCGCCGCAGAGCAAGATTCCGCATCCGATCGGCAAGAGAGAATCGTTGGGGCGCAGGGTCCGCAGTGCCCAGTCATCCAGCATGACCCAACAACCCACGCGCGGATACATCCGCGATTCTTTACGGACGATGTGCGCTGCGTCCAACCACTTGCCGCCGCAGTTGATTTCCCGGAGCAAATGCACGTTTTCTATAACGGGCAGCTCGTAATGGAATCCGGTGTATCGAGAGCCGTAGACGACGTCGTCCGCACCGGCATGAAGGAGCATGATGGTATTGGAACGGCTTCGAATGGCGACTTCGCAAGCCTGTGCTGCCGCCTGCCCGATTTCGAATTCGGACGGACCGCAGTAGCCGGAACGCCCTGACTTCGGAACGTCGCGTCCAATGAGTACGACACTTTTTCCTTGACGCACCAGATTCTGGATCACCGGGAGAATCGCACGCGGATCGACAGGGGCAACGCAAATACCGTCCATGCGTTGCGATGCCATATCTTCGAGTATTTGCTGCTGTTCAACCGGAGAGGTCCGCTCAGGGGCAACCGCCTCCACCGTCACGAGGGGGCGTTGCGATTCGAATGATTGGGCGGCTGCCTCAATGACCGGCCACGTCGGATCATCCTTCCCGATGCCAACGACGATGATGTGCTTCTCAGTTCGTGATCGCGCGTTGCCTTGCGTATCCCGGCAACTTGCCAAAAGAGGAACACCCAGTACAAGGAAGGCAATCGCGAAACGCTGCTTCCGGGCCGCGGGAATGCGGCGACGGAAGGCGGCTTGGCACGATCGTATTTCACGGTCTGACATCCAGCTTGGACTCCTGTGTCCGGGTGGACCAATAGTGACAGGTCGCCCCCACCGCGAGCCCAAACGCCGCGCCGATGCCGTCCGCCATCCAGTCAAACCACTCGAATGATCTGTGGACCAGCTCTTGGGTGACTTCGTCCATCAAACCATATGCAACCAACACGAAAAACCAGAACAGCAGAAGGCGGCGCGAGAGTGGTCGTTGAACGTCGGCATGCCGCCAGGCTGTCAGTATTCCCAATGCCGTGAATCCCATGAAATGAAGGAGCTTGTCGTTGACG
>CAZTAR010000121.1:0-11387 GCA_964611695.1 uncultured Planctomycetaceae bacterium
GCCAAATATGTCGATGACAATACGGAGTACGTCTTCGACATCGACCTGCCCGAAAGCCTGCTCGAAAGTGTCGTGGAGATGAGCCTGAAAGCTCATCAAGCACTGGGCTGCCGGGACTTTTCGCGCGTCGACTGGCGGATCGATGACAAGCAGCTCAGGCCCGAACTGTTGGAAGTCAACGTCATCCCAGGCCTGACGTCACATTCGCTCCTGCCAAAGGCCGCCCAGCGCGCCGGCCTCACGATGCCGCAGATGTGCCAGTTCATCGTTGATCTGGCCCTCAAGCGTAAGTTTTCCCAGGATGCGTCCTGAAAGGGAGGAGCCCAACGCGGCGTCATAACCGCTGCCATTGTGTGGCACAGGCATCCAGCCTGTGATTCCATCGGCAAGACGCCGGTGCCGCATGGTTTTTGGAACGCACTGCAAGTAGCCGCACGGATGCGCAATCTTGGCAACAAAAAAACGTAAATCTAAGAAGAAGAACAGCCAGGCTCACACCTCCTGGATTTGGAATCTCTTATCAATCGAGGACACCCGCGCCCGCGCGCTGCGATGTTTGCTGTTTGTATTTGTGGCCTGCGCCATTGCCGCCGGGATTCACGTCGGATTCAACCATCTCGAAGCGGATGTCCACAGCCTTGCGATCTACGACCGGCCGCTCGCGCTTGAGTGGGAGAACCTGCCCGATTGGCTCCAAATGCAGGACAACCGGCACATCCTCGAAAAGCTCACCGAGCAGATCAATCTTGCCGCGTCGGACCGAATGCTCGACCCCAATCTCGCGGAGAGGCTCGGTCATGCCCTGACCGCATCCGGTGTCGGCTGGGTTAAAAAGGTCGAACGAATCACGGTTCGGCCGGATGCGGTCGTCACCGTCCTGTGCCAATTTAGACGCCCAACGGCCTGGGTACAATACGGGCAATTCTGCTATCTGGTGGACACCGAGGGTGTTCGCCTTCCCGGCAGGTATCATGCCTCGGAATGCATGGACGGCGTCCTCTTCGTCGTGGACGGTGTGGCGAAGGCGCCGCCTCCGATCGGCGACGCATGGCCCGG
Organism: uncultured Planctomycetaceae bacterium; assembly: GCA_964611695.1. Classification (GTDB taxonomy): domain Bacteria; phylum Planctomycetota; class Phycisphaerae; order UBA1845; family UTPLA1; genus CAZTAR01. Next base: position 1,057 of record CAZTAR010000121.1, read on the forward strand.
AGCCGATCTCAATGCCGGACTCAAACTGGCAGGCCTCTTGACGGACGAACCCTTTCGCCACCAGATCACGCGCATCCTCGTCGCCAACCATGGCGGGCGTCAGAACCGAAACCGACCGCATCTCGAATTGGCGACCGATCGTGACGCGTCGCGCGTCTGGTGGGGCCGTCCGCCTGACGAGGAATTCGGCACGGAGATTTCCGCCTCACAGAAAATCACACTGCTCGAAACGCTCTACCGCCAGTGGGGACGCGTCGACATGAATCGGGCCTACGTCAACATCATGACCTGGCCCGATCGAATCACCATGCCCGCCGCCGCCCCTCCCCCCAAACCGGCACGCAGGTTACTCCGCGGATAGAATTTTGTAGGGTGAATCGTGCATGCTCCGTCGTAGCGTCCGACCCCCCTGTCGGACGTCGAATACCATCGGTCCGCCATGGCCGACAGGGGCGTCGGCCGCTACAAATGGATTGAGAATGCTCTGATGCGTAAGGCTCGCATCACCTCCGGCGGCAAATGCGGGGCGAGTATGAGGAACACTTCGACAGCGAAATCCAACGGCGCAAACAACAGCCACGCTCAATCTGCGTGGCCGCTGTCACATCTAAAACCTTTACTTTCAGTGGATTACAGAACTGGGTAGAGCCGGAGTTGAACCGGCGACTCACGGATTTTCAGTCCGTTGCTCTACCAACTGAGCTACCTACCCGCTTGGGGCCATCCTTGTGGGACAGCGAAGCTGAATTATGGCCTGCCCGGCACTTGGTTTCAAGGGAAAAACCAGAGAGGTCTGGCGGGCGGTCCTGGGTTTGTCTGGCGTTAAGAATGAGGAAAACCGATCGCGATGCGTTCGGCGGATTCCATCAGCCTTGCCTCAGTCGCTTCCAAGGGGGAATCCAAGGTTTCGTAGCGGACCAGCATTCGCAGGCTGTCCTCCGCACCCGGGCCGATCTTGCCTACGAGGGCGATGCATGGAACGCCGGCAGATCGGGCGGTCCGCGCGACGGCCCCGACGACTTTGCCCATGAGGGATTGGCGATCGAGACAACCCTCGCCGGTAATCACGCGGTCCGCACCACCGACATGCACGGCGAGATCGCACGCCTCGGCCACCAGGTCGACCCCGGGCACGATGGCCGCGCTGGTCAGGGCCAACAACGGCAGCGCGACGCCGCCCGCCGCGCCTGTGCCTGGCTCATTTCGGACAGAACGACCTGAAGACTCTTCCAGCAAGTCCGCCCAGTGGGAGAGTCCGGCATCCAGGCGTTGCACTCCTTGGGCATCAGCGCCCTTTTGCGGACCGAACACCACCGCCGCGCCGTCAGGCCCACACACCGGGTTGAGAACGTCGCACGCGATGGTGAACTGAACATGCTCGATGCCGGGCGGCGGCTTGTCCCAGACGAAACGGCTGATCTGAAGAAGATGTCCACCGGCAATCGCGGGCGGGATGACATGGCCTTTCTTGTCGAGAAACGTCACACCGAGGGCCTGCATCATGCCCACGCCCCCGTCAACGGTTGCACTGCCGCCAAGGGTGAGAATGATCTCCTCAATCTCGCTTTCGATCACGGTGCGGAGGACCTGGCCGACGCCAAAGGTGGAAGCCTTCAGGGGATTTCGCAATTCCGCCGGCACGAGCTGATAGCCCGCGACCGTTGCGAGTTCGACGACAGCGGTCGAGGCCTCACGTAAGAGCCCAACCGGTGCCTCGACAGTTTCGCCCAACGGACCTTGCGCGCGGACCGCTCGGCGTAAACCGCCGTGCGCATTGACAAGTACGTCAAGTGTCCCTTCGCCGCCGTCCGCCATCGGTAGTTCGATGATGTCCGCGTCGGGACGTGCCCGGCGGATACCGGCGGCAATCGCACGCGCGGCCACTGTGGCCGATATTGCGTTCTTGAAGCTGTCAGGTGCGACCACGATTCGCATGAGCGAGAGCATCTCCAGGCAGGGTTCATCGAGCAATTACGGCTTTCGGCATGATAACGAAAACGAAGTCACTTGCGAGTCGAAAGCTTGTTGTCTGTGCGATCGAGGCGCCATGGACTTCAGTCCGCGCGTGGGTGCCACTGGCAGCTTGCAGCCGGTGCCGGCACGCGCGGTGTTCCGCAACAAGGAAAAGCCGACTTCTTCAAACGGCCGTGCAACGGCTCGTGTATCGAAATCGGGTTACAGGTCGACGATCTCGTATTGCTTTTTCTTGTAGGTGGAGCCGATGCTCGTGCAGTGCAGCCCGTTTTTTTGGCACTGCATTCTCTTGTGCGAATGGCCGCAGAGGACGTGGGTGATCTTGGGAAAGTCGAGCAGGGTGTTTCCGAATTTCTCGCTGCCCAGGAAACCGGCCGCGAAGGCGAGGCTGGGGATGACTGGTGTTGGGACGAGTTCCGCGAACGGCAAATGGTGGATTCCCACGACGATTTGGTCCGCGGAATCGTGTACCGTGCGGAGATGAGACCGGAGCCTGTCGACGAGTTTGATCGCGAAGGTGGTGTCGTCAAAAGGGAGGTTGACACGTTCGCCGTCCATCCAGCGGCAGGCGAAGTCAAAGGCGGACTGCGAAATATCGTCAGTCCGTTCCACAAGATGTTCGTATTCCTCAAGTCGCGAGGCCGCGCCGGGGGAGACTTTGTGCTCGTAGAACCTCAGGGGGATTTCCAGGTCGGGTCGTCGAAAGCTGTAGTCGTACCACCCGACGTTTCCGACGAACGCGACGCCGTCAGCCTGGTATGGGGCGGCGTCAAGGTAATGAAAGCCGTTTCTCCGGCACGCCTCGGGCATCTCAACCTCATGGCGACGCAGAGAGTCTTGACCGCCGACCGTCCACAACTCGTGGTTTCCGGCGACGGCCAACCTCTCACCCTTGAACGACTCGAAAAGGCCGAAGACCTCGTCTAGAATCGCCAGATCGATCGACGCGGAATCGCCGACGAGCATGAGGACATCGCCGCCGAGCGAGCAGATCTTCCGAGCGATCTCCCGCGTCGGCGCCCGGCTGCGAGCGATGTTGTAATGAAGGTCCGATGTGGCAATAACGCGCATGGTCCCGTAGAAGTCCTCGCAAAGAATCGCGTGTTGATCTTTGAACGATGGGTGTATTCCCCCGAGACTGTTGAACGGTGGAAAGCGCCCATCCAACTGGCGACTGACAGCTGCCAACTGTTGACGAACAGCATACAGCCAACAGCCAACAGCTAATAGCTAATAGCTAAAAAAACCGAACTCTCTCCACGAGTGGAAACAACGCCTCATGTCCAACGTCGTCAAGATCGAGTCCGTCTGGAAACAATACCATCTTGGTAGCGAGGTGATCGAAGCCTTGCGCGGGGTAGACCTGGCGGTCGAGCGCGGGACCTTCGTGGCGATCATGGGAGCCAGCGGCTCGGGCAAGACGACGTTGCTGCACCTGGCAGGCGGCCTGGACCTGCCGGACCAAGGGCGTATCACCGTCGCGGATCATACGATTAACGAGATGTCCGACCGTCAGCGAACCCTCTTTCGCCGTCGAAAGCTCGGCATCGTTTTTCAATCGTACAACCTTCTGCCCACCTTGACGGCGCTCGAGAATGTGATGCTGCCACTGCTGGTGGAAGGGCAAGCCGCGCCGAAGGCGCAACGCCGCGCGACGGAGTTGCTCGCGCAGGTCCACCTCGACCATCGGATGCGGCACCGGCCCGCGGCGATGTCCGGCGGTGAGCAACAGCGCGTGGCGATCGCGCGGGCGTTGATCAACGATCCGGTCTTGATCCTGGCGGACGAGCCGACGGGCAACCTCGATCCGACCTCCTCGAAAGAAATCTGGCAACTGTTACAGAACCTGTCGCGACAGACAGGAACAACGATCCTGATGGTGACGCACGAGGCCGCAGCGGCCGCCCATGCGGATAAGGTTCACGTCCTGCGCAAGGGGCTCTTCACCAATACCATCGAAAGCAACGGGAGCGGCGATGCGACACTGGTTGCAACTCGTTACGCGGAGTTGGCGGACTAAGCCCGCGCGATCGACGTTGGCGGCCTTCTCCGTTGCGTTAGGCGTCGCCGTGGTCGTGTGGGTCACCTGCTGCTATGAGTCCGTCCGCCTGAAGATGACGGAAGTCGTGTCGGAGTGGATCGGGCGTAGCCACGTCATGATTGAGCCGAAGCTGGGCCTTTGGGCGGTCTTCGACGAAGCGATGGAAGATTGGATCGCCGATGTGCCGGGCGTCGAGTTCACGACAGTGCGGACGCGAGAGTACGTTGAGATTGCCGCGGCGGTCAAAGAGCGGGATCCACGGGTACGGCTGGAGAATGCGCCGGGGGATGTAAACCATGGCGATGATGTTGTGCCGCCGGACGCTGGGATGGAGGCCTCGGCGGGACCCCAATTTGTACGCGTGGAAGTGACCGGCATCGTCCCCGAGAAGGAACTTCGGTTTCGCACGTACAATCTTGCCCAAGGGCGATTCCTCGAACCGCAGGATCAAAACGCGATCGTGATCGAGCAGATGCTCGCGCGGGAGATGGGTGTCGGCGAAGGTGACGAAATCTTGATGCGCCAGGCCGAACACCGAGAACCCGTGCATCGCTTCCGTGTTGTGGGCGTGGTGGACAGGCGACGCGCGAGCGTGAATCAGGCGCCCATGACGTGGGCGAGCCTTGGCGACGTGCAGTCGGTCTGCCGGTTGGAGAAGAAAATCAAGGCAGCCGACATCATCCTGTCGGATCCGACGATGGATCGAATACAAGAAGCCTCATCGCGGATTCGGAAGATCATCGACGCGAAAGAGGCCGAACGCGCAGACGCCGGCCTGAAGCCACTCGCGGTCGAGATCAAGACGACCGAGGCGCAGCATCAGAAACTCGGTGCGGCACAGGGCCTGCTCCGGTTTATCATGATGCTGCTCTCGTGCGCGGTGTTGCTCACGGCGTTCTTCATCATCCTGGCGACCATGAGCATGGGTGTCACGGAGCAAGTTACCGAACTGGGCTTGTTACGATGTGTCGGCGTGACGCGAGCTCAGTTGGCAGGCCTGATTCTGCTGCAAAGCGCGCCGCTCGGCATCGCGGGGACCCTCGTGGGGCTTCCGTTGGGCTTGGCGTTTCAGTGGGCGACGATGCAGATTGCCTCGGAGTATGTCGGGGCGTTCGTCGTGAGCTACTGGGGAATGGCGCTGGCCGCGATCGGCGGTATTGGCACGACGCTTCTCGGCGCGGTCGTGCCTGCATTCAGCGCATTCTCTGTATCTCCGGCCGAAGCGGCCCGGACGCACAGCGGCGGCCGGCTGAATCGGTGGGTGTGGTTCATCGCGGTGATCGGTTGCGCACTGCTCGCCGCGCACCAGCTCGTCTGTCGCTCCATGACGACGGGGGAGGCCACTACATTCGACACGCACGCAATCGTGACTCTGATCCTGCTGTACTGCGGTTGCGCCCTCATTGGCCCCGCGGTGATTGTGCTTCTCGGCAAGCCCGTCGCGTGGGCAGCGGCGTTTGTCCTGCGACTGCGACCGCAACTGCTCGGCGAGGAGATCGGAAAAACACCGTACCGATCCGCCGCGATCTGCTGCGGGCTCATGGTCGGGCTATCGCTGATCGTGGGTCTTGTCGTGTGGGGCAAGTCGGTCAAACAGGGCTGGCAATTCCCGAAAGAGTTTCCCGACGCAATGCTCTATTCGTATGAAGGGCTACCGCTCGACGAGGTCCGCGCGTTGTCCGACATGGAAGGAATCGCACAGTTCACGGCGACCGACGACTTCGCCTTCTTCCGGCGAAAGCCTCGCGGGCCGGCCTGGCTGCAAACCCTATCCAACTTTGACAAGTTCTCGCGGTTTCTGGCAATCAATCCCGACGAAGGCTTCGACCTGGTCAAACTGACCTACATCGAGGGGGACGAACCGGAAGCGGTCGCGAAGCTCAAGGATGGCGGGCACATCCTCATCACGCGCGAGCTTTCGTTGGATCAGAACGTTCACCTCGGCGACAAATACCGGCTCTGGGTGTCAACGGGGGAGGATACTTTCAAGAAAGCCACCTTCACGATCGCGGGCGTCGTCGCCTCGCCGGGCCTCGACATTGCGATTAGCTACTTCAACGCGACGAATGCGTTTCAAACCTACGCCGTCGGGGCGGTCATTGGGACACTGAACGACGCCGAGCGGTTCTTCGGGCGGAGATATGGGAAGCTCATGCTTTTCAACTTCGACTTCGCCGCTTCGGATGCGTCGCGCATCGTGTCCGACAGCAGCCAGGGCATCCCGGTCACGGGAACAACGTCGGACGGGCGGCCGACATTCATGGCCGGAGAGGGCCCCGTCCCCGGCGACGGACCGGAGGAGCGGATCGTCAACAAGATGCTGGCGCAGCTGGGCTATCCTCCAAAAGCATTTGTGACGGCGCGCGAACTGAAACACCAAATCGACCGAAACATCAACCGGGTGACATTGTTGCTGTCAGCGATCCCATTGGTCGGTCTGGTGGTGGCGGCATTGGGTTTGGCAAACGTGATGGCGGCGAGCGTCGCCAGTCGAAGCAAACAGATTGCCATCTTGCGGGCGATCGGAACGACTCAGAACCAGGTGGCGCGCATCGTGATCGGCGAAGCGCTGGTCCTCGGGCTCATAGGAAGTGCCATGGGTTTGGCACTCGGAATCGTCCTGGGACGAACCAGCAACCTCATGACGACGATCTTGTCAGGCTTTCAGCCGGAGTTCTCCGTACCGTGGAGCATGGTGCTCAGCGGGGCGGCGGCGGCCACCGGATTGTGTCTGATCTCAGCGCTGATCCCCGCACGCCACGCCAGCCGCAGCGATATCGTGTCCGTACTCTCGGGACTGTAAGGCCGTGATACGCGTAACCTGAGATACCGCCGTCATTCGCGTCGCAATTCCTACAATTCCGATTCCGGTCTGTCTCTGCCGGATTCGTCGCCGTAGTCTTCCCTGCCTGTCAGATCTTCCACGATAAACTGCGCGGGGATGGTCCGCGTGTCACAAAAGGCGCTCAAGACATCCGTAATCTCGGAATAGGGCGCTCCCAGTGCCTGGACCTCCTCGCCCGCCTCTCGCACCGGCGTTCCACCCAGAAACTCGATCAACTCCGCGACCTTCAACGAGGCTGACAAGGGCGGCGAACTGCGGTCGGTCCGTTTGTTCTTGAAGAAAACAGTGAGGTCCTTGTCACCTTGTTTCGCGCTGATCTGCGAGAAGAACTCGCGGCCGTCGCGCCGGTCGCCTGGGAACATGGCCGGCGTCCGGCATTGCATCTGCTTCCCGAAAACGGCAATCCGGGGCGCATCCGATCGCTGAGCGTAAATCAGGAACGGCCCCTTGGAATCAACAACATCGAGAATGAGGTTGTCCTTATAGAGAACCTTGGTCTTGATGGCGGGGTGAGGACGCCGGCGGAGGGCCCTGTATGCCCTGATCCGCACACCCGCGTTGTCCCCGTCGAGCAGCTTTCGCAGTTGCTCGCCCGCGCTGTACATCCTCACCGCGTACCCGAGTTCATCGATGGCCTCGTTCTGGTGAGGGCTGGCGGGATTCCTCGCATGTCGAGCGACGACATCCATGCCTCCACGGTCGCCCAGCCGCAAACCCGTGCGACCTGCGAAATAGCTGACGTCGCGAGAAGAATGAAGGTACAGGTCACGGATGTCCGGAAGCGCGATTTCGCCAACCGCCTCCCAAGCCAGAGCGATTGTTCCGTAGGGGGCCTCTGGCAGGATCATTTCCTCCGCCAGTTTTTTCGATCGCTTGCGAAGGAAACTCTCTCCGCCATTGAGCGGCGTGTGAACCACCCGTTCCAGGAAGAGACGCGTGCGTTTGTGGTCTTGCACGGGAATGCTCAAATCGACAAAACTGGGGCTCTGGCCGATGGCGATCGGTTCGTCGGTTGCATACCGGCCGTTGAGTCGCGCGACGATGCGCTGGGCGACGCTGTATCGCGGGTCGTTCAGGACAAGGCGAATCCTCCGGTCTTCGGAGACACTGCCAAGGCCCAACCCCCAACCCGTTCTGAGGTCGACCGTCTTCGCGGGCTTGCCGCTATTGTCGAAAGGGCTGACGAAGATCGGGCCGGAAGCCGTTGCCAGCGTCTTGCCGCCGATGACACCGCTTGGCGTATCCGCATAGATCTTCAAGCTGCACAGAAACAGCCTGCCCCCAACGAGCGATTTCGTTTGGGAACCCAAAGCGCGAACGATGACGTCGAATCGGTCGCCTTCCTTCGCGCCGGCGGGAATCAAGCCCGTAACCTCGACCATCGCCGTGTCTTTGCTCTCGAGCATTTGTTTGGCCGGCAGGCCGGGCGAGCTTGGATCCTGGCGACGCCGCATTTCCTTAATCAGATAATTCCTGACCATCGTGGGCCCGTCGCTGCCGCCTGTGTCCACCAGGTCCACAACAAGGCCGAAGCCTCGAACATGCGTGAGACGAAGGCCGTCAAGCGTCACGAGCGGGCTGATCGTTCCCCTCAGCGCAGGTGTGACCCCTTCCATGTCTGGGCCTGCAGTGCGACGCGCGTCCTTGTCCGCCGGATGCCAGAATCGATCCCACTCCTGTTCGGTCATGCAGCCGGATGCAAAGACGGAGCCGAAGACCAAGAAGAGCACATTCAGCCGACACAATCTCACAGGCATGGACTCACCTCCCAAGCGGTCAATATACGGTCTTATCGGCAGCAACGCCCCTCATGCCCTCTCGTGAACGAACCAACCGGCCCACTCCCGTGTCGGCCGAGGCGTCCGAAGAAACAGAGGTTTAAGATATTGGCCGGCGCAGGGGGCAACCGCTCCGTGACTGTTTCCCGGGCTTCTATGTGCCCAAACCAGGCTTCGGTCCGGTGGGTTTGTTCTGTTTCGGCGGCCGGACGGTCAATTCGGGCGCGGTCGTCGTCACGGTGCATCCGTCGGGAACACTCGAAGTCAGGAAGGTCGAGCCGCCAATCGTGCTGCCTTCGCCGAGAACGGTCTCGCCTCCCAGGATAATGGCGTTGGCATAAATCGTGACGTTGTCCCTAACCGTGGGATGTCGCTTATAGCCCCGGACCATCCGGCCGCGCTCGTCCTTCAGAAAACTCAACGCCCCTAACGTGACACCCTGGTAGATTTTCACATGGTCACCGATATCAGTCGTCTCGCCGATGACGACGCCGGTGCCGTGGTCAATGAAAAAACTCTTGCCGATCTTCGCACCCGGGTGGATGTCGATTCCGGTTTGAAGGTGGGCCCACTCGGTCATGGTTCGCGGCATGAGCGGAATGTCCATCTCATAGAGTTCATGGGCATAACGAAAGACCGTCACGGCAAGGACGCCTGGATAGGCGAGGATGGTCTCGTCGATATTCGCGGCGGCGGGGTCACCATCGTAGGCCGCCTGGACATCCAGGGCCAGCAACTCGCGAATGTGTGGGATATGCTCCAGGAATCGATGGGTGAGATCCTGTGCAAGTTCATCGAGAGCCTGCACATCGTCGACGCCGGGAGGGCTTGCGTCCTGGTCGTCGTCAAGCTCTCGCTGGTGGCAGAGACATCGAAAGAGTTCCGTATACACCGATTGCGCGAGACGCGGAAGCACGTCACCGGCGTGGTATTGCACGTTTTGCGACGTGAGGTTCTGACGCCCGAAGAATCCGGGATAGGATATCTCGAGCAGCCGCTCGATGATCGCGATGATCTCTCGTTGGCTCAGAAGGTAGCCACGGTCAATGTGCCGTGTGCGAGGCTCAGCGGTATAGCTGTCGACGACTCGGCCGACCAAGCCTTCCAATCGATCATCGATATCGAATTCACGCGCGCTAGCGCGACGTTTCTTAGGACTCATGGGTTGCCACCTATCTGCATCGCTGCCGCCACCGTTCCCTCAACCCCTCGTTCCAACCACCACCACCCTGCCGCCCCCTCGATCCCTCACCCCTTCCGCCTCGCACAGGAGATTATTCCTTCTTTCGGCGCCCGTGTCGACGCCCGGGTCGACACCAGGGCCGCAGTGTCAATCCGAGCCCCAAGCGCCAACCTGAATTTTACAAGGATAAATCATCGTATTTGGGAGCCGCTTTCTCGCTCTCCGGGTTCGCTTTCACTTACGGCCCCTGCCCGGTATAACTCAAATGACAGCACTGGAAAGTCTCCTCCAAGCCGAAGAACAGGATCGTGTTCAGCCGGGACGGAGCTTGCCCGTAAGATCCGCCTCGAGGTCATTCCACGGGACACGATTGTGCCTTCCAGTGCGCGAGATGTTTGGTGAAGGATTCTTCTCGATGGAACTGAAATCGCTTGGCAACACGAGTGTTGTCGGCCTGCAATGGGGCGACGAGGGCAAGGGCAAGGTCGTGGACCTGCTCACGGAGCACTT
>CAZTAR010000122.1:0-11269 GCA_964611695.1 uncultured Planctomycetaceae bacterium
GACGCCGGAGAACGGGTGACGAACGTGTCGGCCGAAGTCGCTGACCGTCGCCTTTCCGTTCACCTTGTCATACTCGAGCAGCTTGCCGACATCCGCCAGGATCGCGCCGGAGATGACCGTGTCCATGTCGATCGGGAGGTTGTCGCCGAAAAACGCTTTCATGTCCTTGGCGGCGTCGCGCGAAATGTGGACGACTGCCCGCTTGTGTTCCATGAATGTGACCGGGCAGTCCTTGACCAACAGCGTGAAGGGGATTCGATTCAGGTCGTCCGCGTCGAGTTTGCTCAACTCCAGCGCCTTGACCCAGGTGTCGGTCGTCTTCTTCCGCAGGTCCTCGTTCTCGATCCAATCCAACTCCGGCCACAGTGCCTTGACCTTGTCCAGCATTGTTTTGTTCTCCAGCGTTCTTGATCTGCTTCTTGCGCTCTCGTGCCACCCATAGCCCACGGATTGTGATCCGTGGGCTTCAAAGAAACACTGCGTGTTTCTTTGACCATTCGAGCATCAACTAGTCCTCGTCGAGCATCTACTAATTCACGTCAAGCGCCTACTATTACTCGTCGAGCACCTGCTATTGCTCTTGGTCATAACCCGTTTCTTGCGAGGCCGATTCTATCAGGATCAGCGGCTCTCGTTGGAGTTTGTCTCCCTGAATGCAGAACTCGCGAACCTCTTCATACGCTGCCTTCGGGATGTCCAGCGCCTTGACCGCGAACTGGCGATCGATCCTCACAGCGCTCTCTTCCCGCTCCACTTCGATCTCGAAATCGAGCCAGTCGGTCGTCAGGCTCGCGGACCCCGGTATTGTCTCGACTTGGAAGCCCGGTGGCAAATGGTACGTCTCCACATACTGTTCAGTTGTGGTAAAGGGATTCCAAATCGGAAATGTCCGCTCTGTGCGATCGGCGTAGGACTGTGTTAGTTGGAGCAACTCTCTCGGTCGGAGCACCATCTTGCCGCCGCTGAGTTGGCCGACGCTCGGGGCGTCAAAACTGAATTCGATCTTGACGGGCGCGTCTCGGTCCTCCAAGTCGCTGAATTCGGTCGACGTGATGCGGCTGCCGGGAAAGATCATGTTGGCAAACTGTTCGAGTCGTTGCTGCCGCAACCCCTCGGCTTCAAATGCCCTTCGCAGCCTCGCGCCGTTTTGCCCCGTGGCGTCCCAGGTGAAACGGACCTTCGCTGATCCGTCTGCGGCGAGCTGCACGTCAAGGTCAAACCGTCGGCGTGAGTGCGTCGGGGGATCGGTCGGTGTGTTCATGAAGACCAGTTGCCCATCATCCTTGAAGACGAGCATGTCGGCGTTCTGATCTTGCCACGGGAGGGTGTCGATGCCTAGATAGTTCGCCGTTCCATCGATCCACAAACCGTTTGAGAAATCGCCCTCATCGGGGACATACACGATGGCATGGTTGCATTGATTGGACGGGATGTCGCGGTGCAGCCGGCCGGCAGTCCGTGTGCGCAAACTCGCGTAATTGGCAGAGATGCCGGCGTGACGCAACATCGTGATGAGCAGGGTTGCCTTGTCCTTGCAGTCGCCGACCTCCTTTTCGAGGACATTGCCCGCCTTGTGCGGTTTCATTCCCATGATGGGGCGATCATAGTCCTGCCGGTACTGCACCTTCTGCATGACGAAGCTCGCGATGGCACGGATCTTGTCTTCGCGCTTCTCGATCCCGCGCAGAAGTTCATCGGCCTTTGCCCTGACGGCTTCGTCGGCAACGAACTGGTCTTTCACCAACGAATACTCCCATCGCGCGATCTCGTTCCAATCCTCGATCGTGCTGACACGCACGATGTCGGCGATGTCCGAGATGGGTGGCCGATTGCGCTCGGGCTCAAGCAGGGGCACGTCATCAGCCCGAAAGTCGTAGACGGCATGGCCCTCAAATTCGCCCTGCGTGAGCTTCGCCCGGTTCCCTTGGATCTCGTGGTTGATCGATCTGGTTTTCGGCACGAGCAGGACGAACTGTGACCGCAGGGCAGGCGTTGTCCCCTGAAACGCCCACGTTCGGGTGTAGTGCCTGCTGAGCCATTCGTTGGAGGAACCGCGGTGCTGGGCCTTGAGTTCGATGATGCTTCCTTCCTGCAACTGGCCGAACTTGACGTTGCCGTAATTGATGCGGGATGCTTCAACCTCTGTGCCGTCCGGCTGAATGACGACGGCCCGCTTGATCTTGGCGTTGTAGCCGCCGGATCGCATCGACGTGAAACGCTGCCGCCCACTATCGTTGAGAATCTGCACGATTTGGTGTCGCAGTGACGTGTAAGAGCCGTCGTCGTTGAGTTCGACGACAAGATGATCGAGGAGCCTGACCGCGTCCGCCTTGGGATAGTCCTCCGGCTTGGCACGGTTCTGAACGATTTCGGCGGCCGTTTCAGCGTCAATCCCAAATTCGTCGAAAGCGGCGATCGTCTCGGGTTCAAGGAATTCGAGAATCTCGCGAATCCACTTGTCGTCGGGGTTGTATTTGAGGGCGACCTTCCAGTCTTGCAGGGCGTCGTCGTCCTTTCCCATGCGCTGATGGATCGTGCCGATCAGTTTGTGAACGCGGAAGTTCGCCTCGCAAATGTCGAGCGCGGATCGGCAGATCGCCAGGGCCTCGTCGAGACGGTCCTCCTCCATCAGGAGTCGCGCCTTGGCCAGCCGGTAACGAATTGAAAGCGGCACGATTTTCAGCAGGATATCGTATTGGGACAGCGCGTCTTCGATTCTGAGTTCGTCGGTCGCCAGCGCGATGAGCGATTGTCTTGCGCCAAAGTTGCCGTAATCATACGCCAACAACTTGCCGTAGTACTTCCGTGTCTTTTCCCGATAGCCTCGCAGGCGGCACTGATCTGCGAAAGTCTCGATGACCCAAGGGACGTCAGGCTTCCTTTCCAGGAGCCATTGGGCCTGTCGCCAGACGAGTTCCTCCCAGTCCTTGCGCTCATAGAGTTCGAGGAGGTAGAACTGGGTGTCAGGCCAATCGGGGTTTTGCTTCGATGCTTTTCGCAGCCTCGCAAGGGCTTTCTCGAAAAGTCCCTTGCGGTCGTAGAACCGACCCAACTCGGCCAGACCTTCGAGGTGTTTCGGCTCCAATTCGAGTACCTCCCTCATTTGCACGAGGGCCTTCTCCGGCCTCTCGTCGCGGAGGTATGCCTTGGCGAGGAGTCTGTGATGATCGCTACACTCCGGGCCGAGTTCGACGAGACGCTCGAATGTCGCCACGGCATCCATTCTGCGATTGGTCAGCGTCTCCGCGAGGGCGAGATAGTAGGCCGCGGCTGGGTTGTTCGGGTGCGATTCTCGCAGCTTCAGAAAGTGGCCGTGAGGCCCTGGGATATAATCGAACGTGGCATGATCGTCCGCCTTCGGCGTGGGGTGGATTATCAGGTTCTCGCCAGTGTCTTTATTGTTTCCATTATTCCCATCCCCAATCTTCCCATCATTGCTCGTGCCGGCGCGGAAGCTGAGCGGTTGGCCGTCCGGCGTCGTCAACCGAGCGAGCATCGTCCATGCGCCACCACGCTCGCACACCTTGAATAGCAGCTTGTTCCAACCGGCGCGAAGACGACAGGGAACCACATACTGGTCGGGGGCGAACTCCACGTCGCGATCGTTGGAGAGGATCTGTTGGTCGTTCAGCCACACCTTGACGGCGCTGCCGGCGCCGAAGCGAAGGACCGCATTCGTGTCGGAGTCGACGGCGAGGAAGGTCAACGCATAGGCCAACACGTTCGAGTTGGGATAGACCACGGCGTCGAAGTCGATCGCGCCCGCGGGGTCGAGGTGGCGGAGTCGCTGCCAGTGAATCTTGCGATCGCGTCCTTGATATTCCTTCTCGTAATCGATTTCGGTTTCGGGACCGAAGGTCTGTCCGAAGCCGGCGTTTTCTTCATTGTTGAACGGCCCGATGATCATCCAGGTCTTGATGGGACTCAGGGCGGCGCTCACCTCTTGGGCGGCGCTCAATTCGCCACGATCGGTCAGCATCGAGGCCAGCCTGGACTGGAGCCTCGAACGGTATACGGCGTTGGTTGAAGGCTTCTCGATGGTGGTCCTCAAGCACTGTAGGAGGCTGTCGCGTTGCGGTTGGGTGAGATTCAGGGCGTCCATTTCCGCCAGGGCGAATTCGGACTCCGGCCGGTCGATCGGGATTAGTTTGAGGTAGTGTTCGAAGGCTGATTCGTAATCACCGCGAATCCTGGCGGAGATGGCCGCGATCTCGTTTGCCTTGTAGTGATTTTCATCGATTGCCAGGGCCTTGGCCGCTGCTTTGCCTGCCGCAGCGTGATCGGAACGATGGCGACTCATCGCCCACGCTCGGCGCGCCCAGGCATCGGCATCCGAGAGTTCCTCCGGTGACTGCTGTAAGGCTTGTTCCGCCAACGCCGCGGTGGCGGGCCAGTAGGCGTGGATGGGGGCGCTTTGGACAACCGATGGGATTCCCGTCAACGCGATTGCGGCGGCGACGAGGATGATGGGATGGCGACGTTTTGATGCTGGTACAGTTTGACTGGTGGGTGCCACTGGCAGCTTGCTGCCAGTGCCGGCACGGGCGGTCAAGCCGCCCGTGGCGTCCAAACCGTACCAGTGTTGAAGTTTTGATCGCATGTTGACGGCTCCTGTTTGATGTTATATAGGGCCTGACCCGCGTCCCGGCGCCAGCGCTGGGTGTTCGTGGACAGGCCATGGATCTTCGGACCCTGTTCCTTGGGCTCGGGGTTTGGGTCCCGCACCCGACGCATGCAATGTCACGCACAACTTTGCTGTTTCGCGAGTCGCCCGAACTCTCATGGATCCGCCGGCACGTTTGCCCTAGTTGCCCACGGTCGATCCCGGACCTAGGATAATAGACGAAAAAGAAGGTTTTACCACCCAAGAGAGGAATGACATGTCGTCAGAGGAGTATATGTACCAGGATCCCGCCCGTGAAACGTGGCGATTGTTCAGGATCATGGCGGAGTTCGTGGACGGTTTCGAAACGATGAGCCAGGTCGGTCAGGCGATTTGCATGTTCGGCTCCGCACGGTCCAAGCCTGACACACCCCACTATCAGGCTGCGGAAAAATTGGCGGCCGCACTCGTCAATAAGAACTTTGCCATTATTACAGGCGGCGGGCCGGGCATCATGGAGGCCGCGAACAAAGGGGCGCTCGAAGCGGACGGTACCTCCGTCGGACTCAACATCACCCTGCCCGAAGAGCAAGAAGGCAACGCGTATCAGAACGTGAGCCTCGAGTTTCACTACTTTTTTGCCCGCAAGGTGATCTTTGTGAAGTACTGTATGGGCATGGTTTGTTTTCCGGGTGGCTTCGGCACCATGGACGAATTCTTCGAGACTATGACGCTGATCCAGACGGGGAAGAGCCCGGCCTATCCGGTCGTCCTGTTCGGTTCGGACTTCTGGTCTCCGCTCGTGGACTTCATGCGAAACACGCTGCTTGAGAAGTACAGCACGATTTCACAGTCTGATTTGGACCTGTTCCTGATTTCTGATGATGTGGATGAAATCGCGGATCATATCCGCTCCCGAGTCGATGCAACCCTCGCGGCACGGCGGCGGCGTAGCTCAGTTGAGGAGGCGGGCATGCCCTACGAACAGCGGATCACCGGCGAGGGCACGCGATACGGCACTCGCTCACGCCGAAGAATTTCACCACGATAAGGCGAACATCAGACCAAGATCAGGGCCGCGCGCGTAAGCAAGCGGACGGCATCCCCAACAAAGCCGCGCGTGTCAGCAATCGGTCGGCGTTTGCTGAGAAGGACCCTCCACCAGCGGACGATGACCGACTCCCTAACGGTCGCGGCTCTGCTTGTTTCGGATGCTTGAAAGATCGACTACTACGGCACCGGATCAAAACCTCCGCGACTCCACGGATGACAGCGGAGAATACGTCGGACGCCAAGCCACGTGCCATGTAGGGGCCCATGCTTGGAGATTGCTTCCACGGCGTATTCGCTGCAACTTGGAATGTACTTGCACCCACCGGCAAGGAGCGGGCGTAGCGCGAACTGGTACGCCCGAATCAAGAAGACAAGGATGAATGTGACGAGTCTTCGGATCATCACGCTCTGCACACAGCGAGACGGTATATCTGCCTACCCTCGCGGACGTACTTGATTTCGAAGTTCGTCTCCGCACCGTCCGCGGTCGTGCCGAACTCCTCATCCTCAAAAGGCGTCGGGACGAACTCGGGCCGGGCCGAGACCACCTGCTTAATCTGCTCGAAGTAATCGGCGTGGTCCGTCTGGATCGCCCAACGCCCCCCTGGTTTTATTGCCCGACTGACGGCCTCGACGAATTCCGGTGAGATCAGGCGGCGCTTGAAGTGTCGCTTCTTCGGCCAAGGGTCCGGGTGGTAGACGTGCAAGGCCGAGAGGCTCCCAGGCCGTAGCCGATGTGTCACGATGATCTTCGCGTCAGTCCGGACGACACGGACATTCGACAATCCCCACCGCGCCATGCGATCGGCGGCGTACTTGTAGAACTTGTTCGCCCATTCGATGCCGAAGTAGTTTCGATCGGGATGGGCCTTGGCCTGTCTCAGCAAAAAGCCGCCCTTGCCGCAGCCAATCTCCATCTCGACGGGACGGTCGTTGCCGAACAAGCGCGGAAAGTCCACAGGCTCACCCAACTGCTCCGGCGGAATCGCGATCGTGTCAAACGTGATCATGCGATTGATTATACGGCATTTTCACAATTGCTTGTGGCCATGCGTTTCCGTGGCGCCGGTGCGCGTGCTGGTGCGAGATTCCCATCTCGCTCCCAACGAATACCACTGTATCAAGGTGTCCGCTTCGACCTTCGCGACATCAACCAGCCGATCTCCGGCATACGCAACATCTTCGCCACGGTGAAGAACACCAGCACACAGCCCGCGAGCGGTCCGAAGGCACAGACGAACCTCGCGCCCGTGACCCCGATCGCGGATAGGTCGAGGCCGGTCGTCCAATTGAGCAGTGCCCAAGCCACACCACCGCCGGCCGCCGTCGCGATGGCAGTCATCGCGGCGGATTGGAGCACGGCCGTAGCCCCGATTCGACCTTGCAAGCGGCGGCGAAGGAGCAGGATCGAGATGCCGACATGCAGACAGGCGGTAATCGAGGTGCTGATGCCGAAAGCCGCCTCGCGGATTGCCGGGTGCCACACCAATGTCACATTGAGGGCGACGTTCAGCGTGACCAGGTAGCAACTGATCCGCATGGGCGTCAGCGTGTCCTTGAGACTGTAGAACCCCCGCAGGAGGATGTGCTGGCAGCAGAAGGCCGCCATGCCGAAACCGTAGAACCGCAGGACATAGGCCGCGCGCGCGGTTGCCTCCGAACCGTAGTTGCCGTGTTCAAAAAGGAGCGAGACGATCGGCTGAGCCAGGATAATCACGACGATTCCCGACGGCAACCCGACGAAGATCGCCAGCCGGAGAGATTGCGCCACGCTCGACCGAAGCCCGACGGTATCACCACGACTTGCGTACAGGCTGAACAGTGGCAGTGCCGCCGTGGCCAGAGAGATTGCCAACACCCCCAGTGGAAATTGATACAGTCGTTGGGCGTTGTTCACGGCCGACAGCGCGCCTTCCGCCAGCGGGTATAGCACCTGCGACCCAAAAAACGAAAAGGCTTCCGGGTCCTCCGGGCCGCGCGTGAGGAACGTGCAAATCTGCGCGTCGAAGAAGACGTTGAACAACAGAACGCCCTGCCCCAACAGCACGGGCACGAAGATCCGCGCCATCCGGCGCAAGTCGGGATCACGGTGATTCAAGGAGAGGCGGAACTTCACGCCGTGCCGGCGCAGCACCGGCATGAGGATGGCCAACTGGATGATTCCCGTGAGCAGAACGCAGATGGCCACACCGTAGATTTGCTGTTCGAGTTGCTCGCCCAGAAGCGGTCCGACGAGCATCACGCCGGAAAAGATCATGACATTCAGGACCGTCGAGAGCAGCGCGGGAACGGTAAAGTGCTCCAGGCAATTCAGGATGCTGGAGAAGAGCGCGAGCAGGCACGCCCCGATCATGAACGGAATCATGACGCCGGTAAGACCCAACTGGAGCGTCGCCATCCGTCCACTCGGGACAAAGAGCCAAAACGCCAGCACGCCGAACTCTAGGAGGATGGTGAGCAGGACGAGCACGAGGCCCATGATGCCAGTGACGCGCCCGAGGAGCACCCACGCGGCAGGTCGTCCACGCTGATCGAGCACTTCCGTAAACGTCGGCACAAAGACCGCCGAGAGCGCCCCCTCGCCGAAGAGACGCCGGAAGAGGTTCGGAATGAGAAACCCATAGTTGAAGGCGTCCTGGACCCAGTTCTGCCCGTAGACATGGTTCAGGGCGATGTCTCGCACGAGCCCCGTGACGCGCGAGACGAGCGTACAGAGGGCGATGAGACGAGCGGAACCAATGTACCGGGAATCCTGTGCCATGAACCGGCACTATATCGAGCGTGCGGAGACGACACAACGAGAGAGCTGGCGTTTGGTCGCATGACATGCACGGAATGGAATCGCTGCTCATGAGCAGGGTTTGACCGTCGGGTGCCATGTTTTCACGCGACGCAATCGCGCGTAAACATGTTGAATGTCGAGCGAACAGGCATACCCGTCCCGCTGCGCAGGCCGTGAAGGTATGGCGCACGGCCCGCGTGCAGGGGGTTGTGGGGCGTCCTTGAGGGCTTGTGGCCCTTCTGTACTTGTGATATGCTACGTCAGGTGAGTGTGCTCTCGGAAACGCAGAGCATACCGCTCCAAACTCGGTTCTTGACGATGCCTCCTGCAAGGAGAACTCGACATGCCGGACGACGACAAACCAAAAGCGACGATGACGGAAACACCCAAACGCGACAGCAGCGAGAAGCCGCTCATCTTCATTAGTCACGACGCGCGCGATGCCGAACTCGCCGAAGCGTTCAGCAAGCTCTTGACCAGCGTCAGCGCGGGCGTGCTCAAGTCCTTTCGCTCGTCCGACCGCAAGGGCGCGCAGGGTATCGAGTACGGCGTCGAGTGGTTCCCGGAGTTGATGAAGCAGCTTGAAAAGGCCTCCGATGTTGTATGCCTGTTGACGCCCAGGAGTATCGATCGCCCCTGGATTCTGTACGAAGCGGGAGTGGCAAAAGGGAAGTTACAGAGGCCCGTGTTCGGCGTCGCTCTCGGCATTCCTTTCAACAAGGCGAGCACCGGGCCGTTCGCCCAGTTCCAGAACTGCGACGACGACGAGGAATCCTTGACAAAACTTGTCATGCAACTCGTCAACCGTATTCCAGACTCCGAGCCCGATCATGATGACATCCTCATGCAGGTGAATGCCTTCAAAGCCAAGGCAGACAAGGTGCTCGCGAGGCTGGGTGATTCAGACGAAACGGGAGACCGGGACCCGCCGCTGGATAACTCCACTGTCGCAAAGCTATTCGAGGAAGTGAAAGTCATGTTCCGGGACCTTCCGTCCCGCCTTGAGTCTGAATCAGCCGACGAAGGCCGCACGAGGCGCCGCCCGAGGTTCAGACGGTTCCACCCCATGATGATCGAAGAGATGATGCACGTGGCCGGCAGTAAACATCCGGAGCCGGCCTTGGGAATACTGGTGATCGCGAGCTTCTTCCGCGACGATGCTCCGTGGCTATATGAACTCGGCTTGGAGGCGTATCGCGCCGTAAAGTCAGGAAACCCGAGGAAGGCCCGAGATGCAATAAGGACACTCCAGCGTGTGGCCGAATTCACGGCGCAAGGCCCGTTCATGGAAGAACTGGGTATGGCATCCCAAGAGATGCATATGATGCTGATGGAGATGCCGCGCATGGTAGAACGCTTCATGCGCCTAGACACTCCACGCCCGTCCGGTGAAGAGCGCGAAGAGGACATGAATCCAGGTATTCCAGAGGACGAGCGAAACCCAATGTGGGGCTGACAATCGCCGGGTGCCACTGCCCTTGAGCAGCATTCTCCACCAAACCAAACAAGAAAAACACCATAGGAAACCGAAGCGCCGAGCACGACTCTCAGACGGACTCGATACAACGGCACGCAAACAAACGACACCGAGATCCGAAGAATTTGCGGGCGTTTGCGGCGGTTGTCACTTTTTTCTGCTGCAAACAGCAGGGGAGGTCGTACAGCAAGACGGTCGATTCAGTGGCTGGCCAAGAAACTCAGAAATAAGTTCGCCGCGGATCACATGCTCGGTTGTACGGCCTACGCCCCCCTCCGGCTTTGCCGTTTGGCGGATCGACCGGGAGCGGTTTCCCCTTCCCCGTCGGCCGCGTGGGGCCGACACTACCTCGCGCGCAACGCCGCGATCACCTTCTTCATTGCCTCGGAAACCCCCAGCGAGTTGATTTCGTCCAACCGCAGCCACTTCGCGTCACCCGGCGTACGGTGCTTCGCCGGCATGCGGTTTGCTCGGCAGACGTGCCCGACGAAAAGAATCGTGCGATGCGTCAACTGATGTCGGAACTTGCAGAAGGATTGGGGTTCGACGTGGCATGTCGCGCCATCGCGGCGTTTGGCAAGATCGGTCGCCGCTTCGACTGTTCCACTGTCCTTGTGTGCTCTGCCATCCTTTGCGGCGGCGACGTTTTGGATTTCCCCGTCGTTGAGGACGACCGTCGGCATCTCCCAGAGCCCGCCCCAGAGCCCCTCTGCCGGACGTTGCACAAAAAGCCATCGTCCACGCCGCTCGATCGCCGCGACGACGTGCGTCTCCTCCACAACCCGAGTCTTTCGACCCTTGACGGGTCTGTCCGCCACGGTGCCCGCCGCCAGTGCATCACACTCTGTTCGTAGCGGGCAGGCGTCGCACCGCGCGCCAGAGCCGGGCACGCAGCACAAGGCGCCGAGTTCCATCACCGCCTGATTGAAGTCGCCAGGCCGCGCCCGAGGCACGAGTTCTCCGGCAATCTGCCAGACGGCCTCTTTGCCGGCGCCTTCACGGACATCGGTGGCGATATCGAAGACCCTCGACCAGACCCTGGCAACATTACCGTCCACAATCGCCGCCCTGATTCCGAACGCGACGGAAGCGATTGCCCCGGCCGTGTAACGCCCAACGCCTGGCAGTTGCATCAGGCCCCTCCACGGTTCGAGGAAACTGCCCGTCAAAGTCAGAAACGACGACTTGCGCGGCGCGATGAAGGTTCCTCGCCCTCGCGTAGTACCCCAGGCCGGCCCACATCTGGAGCACGAGGTCGAGATCGGCGGCGGCGAGGTCTCGGACCGTGAGAAACCGGTTGAGGAACCGTTCGTAATAGGGGATCACCGTGGCGACCTGGGTCTGTTGCAGCATC
>CAZTAR010000123.1:0-11176 GCA_964611695.1 uncultured Planctomycetaceae bacterium
CCCGAAGTAGATCGGACATCGTCAAATCTAGCTGATTGCCAATGGAAATCGCCAGCCTGGGGTCGAGCGTTTGCAGATTGCTCATCCGCGTAATCACAAACGCACCGCTCTGGGAAATGAGCGCCACCCGTCTCGGCTCCACGTTTCGGCGAGGATCCAGCTTCTTGCTCTCAATGAAGAACGTGTCGAACTTACCCGGACGAGACCGCATCCCCAAACAATTGCCGCCGAGGAAAATGGGACACGCCGCATGCCGTGTCCGCGCCGCGGAGATGGCAGCGCGAATCCGCGCCGGGATGTCCTGCGTCCCTTCAGTTTCGCCGAGCCCCCCAGGAATGAGAATCACCGAAGCGACCTTACCCTCTTCGATAAGCTGGTCAACGAATTTCGGCATGTCCTTCACCGTACCCGCCATGATCAGCAAGTCGAGCTTGCCTGGAATGTCGGCAATGGTCGGGACACAACGTACCTCGTCAAGCACCTCGATCTCGTCCTTGATGACATAGAGATGTTCGATCGGGAAACCGCATTCCTTGATATTGTTCAGAATGATGCGGCCAAAGTTGGAACGCTTGCTCGAAGCCCCCAGAACGGCGATGGACTGTGGCTCCAGAAGCGACTGGATCTGGCCGATCGGTCGGGGGCATGTTCGCTGCGTGGCCGTCTGAAGGCAACCGCGTCCGTCGAGCGGAATCATCGTCTGCCGTCTGAACGCGAACGGGTTGACCTCCAACTCGCCAACATCCGGTCCTTCCTCACCACGGTCGATGCAGAAGCGTCTGGCAATCGCAATGAAGGCTCGGAAGCACCGCATCAACTCGCCGTCAGAGGCAATCCGCGTGTGGCCACGTGCCTGACCGGAAAGAATCTCGTACGCCGCCGTCCGTTGAAACAGTGCGAAGAATTCTTCAGGACTCGTGTCGGCAGCCAGCGCCTTCGCCACGGCAAAACCAGGCTTGAGTTTCTGAGCGAGGTATTCCGTATCCACGCCGCCGAGACCCGCCGCGATCACAGGACCGAACTCCCGCGTCGACCGAATACCGACGAACAGCTCCTGGCCGAATCCCACGCCACCGTGTTCGACGAACTCGATAATCAACACACCCTCGATCTTCGAGCTGATCTCGCCCTGGACAACGAGCATCTGCTCAACCTCACGAGACACCACCTCCAGATCGTTGGAAGCAAAGACCACAGCGCCCGAGTCAGACTTATGCACGATTTCGGGCGACACGATCTTGAGGACGACCTTGTCCCCGGGGAACTCCGCGAGAATCTCCTCCGTCACCGGCATGCCGGCAGGGATGAACGCATGTTTCGGCGGCGAGGTCGCGCCGGCCAACTCGACGAGCTTGTAGACTTCGTGTTCATAAAGTTGCCGTCGCCCCGCTTTGTAGGCGGACTCCAGAGTCTGGTTGATAGCCTGGACTTCCGACGGAGAAAGTTCACACGACTGATCGAGTATGCCGGCCGTCCCGGCTTCGGGAACATCGGTCTCGCCGAGTTTTTCCGCCGGGATCGAAGCAATCCACTGCCGGACACTTCGGGATTCCACGCCGCGCAGCAGGCCGTCGCGATAGAGGTTGGATGCTTTGCCGCCCAACTGAAATGCCAAGTGGTTGATGTCCACGAGCTTCTGGCCCTTCCGCAGGAACATCTTCGCCAGGGCGGCCTCGAAATCCTCCGGTGCGATTCCCATGAATGGCGACGCCGCGCCGAGCATCACGGAATTCGCGGAACGAATCGAACCCGCGGCTTTCGCGATGCTGTCCGCATCGAGCAACACATGCCGCGGATACCTCGATATCTGATCGAGCACCTTCTCGACCGGACCATAGTTCGGAATATTCACCGTCGGAACGCTGCTCGACACAATCACACCGTCCTCGCCGAGGTATTCCACATACCGCAACACCTCCATGGGCTCGACGGAAAGGATCATGTCCGCCCGACCCCGCGGAATCAGGTCGCTATACAAATCGTGGTCGGCCAGACGAAGATGGGACTGCACCGCACCGCCGCGCTGCGACATCCCGTGCACTTCAGCCTGCTTGACCCGCAGCCCTCGCCGCATCGCCGCCAGCGAAATAGCCTGCGCGATCGTCAGAATCCCCTGTCCTCCAACACCGGCCAGGATAATGTTGTACTCCATCAGTGCGAACTCCCTCTTCAACAAACCGGACAGACTGCTGTACTATCCAAGGTGAAGTGCAATCTCCAGTCTGTGCTAATACTGGTCCAATGCCGTGCCAATGCCGTGGCAAGTCTGTGGCACCGGCGTCTCGCCGGTGTGTCTTTCAACATCCCACCAGCGCAGCAACCTAAGATAGTCTCTTAACTGGAAGTCGTCTGTTTCTCAGCCTCACGCTTCTTCGCCGCCGTTTGAACAGCCTTCCTGGAAGAAACTATGCACGGCCGACATGCCACGACGACCGACAACCCGCGATGTGCGATCTCCTTGCGAATCAACGCGACATTCTTCTCGTGGTCCTTCGGAATCGGCTGAATCTCGACGATGTGCTCTTCTTGAACACCCAGTCCCTTCAAGAGCCGAATCAAACCGTCACGCGTGGCAAAGATGCTTTGCCCACCCGTCATCGCGGTCGTCGAGTTATCCAAAATGAGCACCGTCATGTTGGCGTCTTCTTTGGCCGCCCCGATCAAGCCCGTCATCCCCGAGTGGGTGAACGTCGAATCACCGATTGTCGCCACCACCGGGTGAGCGCCGGCCTTCGCGGCGCCGATCCCCATCGATATCGACGCGCCCATATCCACACACGTATGCGCGGCGTTGTACGGTTGCAACGCGCCAAGCGTGTAGCATCCGATGTCGCTCATGAAACAGGGATGCGCGTCCTGATCGGTCGCCTCGATCATCGCCTTGAACGAGTCACAGTGCGGGCACCCGTCGCAAAGGCGAGGAGGACGCACGGGAAGTTCAACCACCGGGTCGAGCGAGGGCAGCATCTCCATACCAAGCCCGGCGCGAACCTTCTCGAATGTCATCTCGCCATCCATCGGCAAATCACCCTGGCGCTTACCCCGAATCGCCTTGCCGGGAACGCCGACCACACCGTTGATCTGCGTCTCGATGTACGGATAGCCCTCTTCCACCACAAGGACATCCTCACAATGCATCACGAGTTCCCGGATCAACCGCGTCGGAGCCGGATAGACGCTGATCTTCAGCAGCGAGTAGTTTGAGTCCGTGCCGATCACCTCTCGGACGTAGTTGTAGGCGATCCCCGTGGCCAAAATCCCCTTCGGCCCGCGAAGCTCCAAATGGTTAAAGGGCGATTGCTCCGAGTACTCTCGCATCTTCGGAACGAGTTCGATCAGATGGCGATACCGTTTCCGTGCATTCGGCGGCAACAAGGTCCACTGCCGCCAATCGACCGGCCCTTTTATTTGCTTCGGCTCGACAGGCGACGCGGACTCGACCGCGGCGCGGCTATGCGCGAGACGCGTCACAAGACGCACCACCACAGGCATCTCCATGCGCTCGGAATACTCGAACGCCTCGCGCGTCATGTCGTACGCTTCTTGCTGGTTCGAAGGCTCGAACACCGGTATCGACGCGAAGTCGCTCAACACCCGAGAGTCCTGCTCGTTCTGCGAGGAATGCATCCCGGGATCGTCGGCAACGGCGAGCACCAATCCACCCCGCGCACCCGTCAAAGCGGAACTCATGAAAGGATCAGCCGCGACGTTCAGCCCGACGTGTTTCATCGAAACGAGAGAACGCTTGCCCGCGAAGGACATCCCCATCGCCTCTTCGTAGGCCACCTTCTCATTCGCGGACCATCTGGCGATGACAACGTCGTTGTCTCTCGTCCGCCGCTCGACAAACTCGAAGATCTCCGTCGAAGGCGTGCCCGGATATCCGAACATCCCGCTGATTCCGGCATCGATGGCCGCCTGCCCGACCGCCTCGTCCCCCAAAAGCAGTTCGCTCATAGTTACGCTCGCTTTCGTCTGTTGCACTTTTTTGATTCCGACAGAGCATCACTGCTCACCACGCCATTGGCGATAATCGGAATGCGGCATTATACCGAACTATTCGCCCGCTCGCGACTGTCGCGACATGAATCAGAAGTGGTTCACTTTGATCTGTGGGTGCCACTGGCAGCTTGCTGCCAGTGCCAGCTCGGGCAAACAAGCCTTGCGCTGGGCCAAAATCAACCACTACCCATGAATCCGATGCCGAAGCAATCAGCAACGACCCGACCGGAATATCCCACATCGTAGCCTCGCCAATGATCGCATCGCGACGACTGAAGCGGAGCGACCGCCCCCGGATCGATTGTGATCTGAGAGTGCGAATCTGGGTCGAACGACCCGGGGAGGTTGTGCAAGCTCATAGAGCCATGCGGTCGCTCCATCAGGAGAGGGCTCGTCTTAACTCCGAACCCCGCACACGTTAAGGAGGAAGAGGCGCTGTGCGTTCCTTGGCAGAGCGATAGGCAAGACCCATGCCAAAGACGATTCCACGTCCACGGAACAGATAAGGCCTCCAAACTCGCGACGCCGCACAAACACGGCGAACTTTTACGCAAACGGAGCGGAAGGAGACAAACCCGTCGCCCACGCGCCGCAAATCAAAACACCCACAACATCACTTCCAAGAAATGCTGTGTTTTATAGTCGCTTATCGGACAGGATGGGCTATATTGCATTGGGAGGCCCGGATACATCGGCGTCCGGCCGAGGGAACCTCACGATGACACGAATTGTCCTGCTCATCATAGGAATCTTTTTGACAAGCGCTCTGGTGCTGGTCTGGAAAGGCGCGCGTGGCCGACAAACCGCGCGCGGGCTCAACGATGTAACGTGCCCACGATGCAGCCACGGCAACAAGCCGAATGCCAAGTTCTGCGGAAAATGTGGAGCAGCCCTCACATAGCTTGTCTCGCGAAAGTCCTGTACGCTCTGCGCGTCGCCCGAAAGTTGAGGTCGCCGCGATGCGATCTTGCCTACCGGCGATTGCATTGGATCTGCTTGCGAAAACGTTTGATCTGAAAGGAAGGAACCATGTCTGGGACACCTCCAAGAATCGTCAGACCCTCCATCCCCCGACCACGCATCCCCATTGTGTCGTCGGTCATCGGCAGCGTGTTAATGTTGTTTGTCCTGATCCTCGCGGTACTCTGGTTCGGCATCCGAATCGAGGTGAATGCGAATGAGATCCTCGTCCTGATGAACAAGACCGGCAAGCAACTGCCCCCGGAACTTCGAGAGGAGTTCGACGACCAGGTCATTCTATATCCGGAACTGGTCGCCCGAATCGCCGCCCTCACCGGCGAAACGGAGGAAGAGGTTCGCAACGGCTACAAAGGCATTCGATACGAAGTCCTGCCCGAGAGCCGCTACTTCTTCAACCCCTATTCCTACAAGCGGGTCAAGGCCGAAGCGACGTTGATTGGCCAGAACGAAGTCGGCGTCAAAATCCGAAAATACGGCAAGCCGCTCCCCTTCCCCAAGACCGTCGCCACAGAGCCGGACGAACGCGGTCCCGTAGCAGCCCACCTCGAACCCGGCAGATACAACATCAACCCATTCGCCTACGAAGTCCAGAAATTCAAGGCGATCCAGATCCCCCCCGGTCACGTCGGTGTCGTCACCCTCCTCAGCGGGACCGATCCACGCGAGAAAAACACCTACACCGTGATGCCTGGCGAAAAAGGCGTCCAGCGCGCGACACTCGAAGCTGGCCTCGAATACTACAACCCCTACCTCAAGCAAATCGAAATCGTGGACCTGCGAAGCCAGAAGTACGACATGCTCGGTGACGACGCGATCCACTTCCCTTCCGCCGACAGCTTCACCATTACGGTCGAAGGCACGATCGAATGGGCGATCTCGCCCAACCATGTTGCCGAGGTCACTGTCGCCTACGGAGACAAGGATGACATCCTCGACAAGATCATCCTACCAAACGCCCGCAGCATCGCTCGAATCCAAGGCTCCAAGCTCCGCGCCCGGGAGTTCATCAGCGGCAAGACGCGAACGGTCTTCCAGGACCGCTTACTCGCCGAACTGCGAGACGAGTGCCGGAAGCAGGGCATCGAAATCCGCTCGGCCTTGGTCCGCGACATCCAGCCGCCCGATGAAATCGCCGCCCTCATCAGCCAACGTGAGCAGGCTGATCAAGAGGTCGATCGCTACACCAACCAAATGGAAGAAGCGCGGGCCGAAGCAAAACTCGTGGAACAGCAAGAGATGCAGGCACAAAACAGTGCCGTTGGCGATGCCAAGCGAAGCGTCGTCACCGTCATCAAGGAGGCGGAACAGCGCAAGGTCGTCTCCGTCACACATGCCCAGCGAGAATGGGAAGTCGCCAAGCTCGCGCTCAAGGCCGCCGAGAAAGAGGCCGCCGCCATTCGTTCCCGCGGCGAGGCCGAAGCGAATGTCATCCTCTTCGAGTACGAAGCCAGGGCCGAGCCGCTTCGCGACGCGGTCGCTGCCTTCGGTGATGGATATACCTACGCCCAGCAGTTCTTCGTGTTGAAGGTCGCCCCCTCGATCAAGTCGATCCTCAGCAACACCGACGGGCCCTTCGCCGAGATATTCAAGTCGTTCCAAAACTTCAACACCGAGCGTTCTCAAGGAGGTGCCCAGTGATAAAACGATACCTCAAGCTCATCGTGGGAATCGCATTGGCCTCCACGGCCGGCCTCTTGACAATCCTCTGGTTTACGTGCCGCGTCTACGTTCCACCGAATAAGTGCGCCGTCCTCATCCGCAAGATGGGAACCGAATTGCCGTCCGGACAGTTGGTCGCGACGGAGCCGGGACAACGCGGCATTCAGGCCGATGTCCTCGGACCCGGCCGACATTACCGTGACCCCATCCGCTACCAATGGGAACTGAAAGACCTCACCGTCATCCCGGCGGGCGACCCCGCCACCTGGGAGTGGATACACTCGCTCGACGCATCTCAGCGAGACCAACTCCGCGCCGGCAAGTTCGAATTCAAAGGCAGGTTCCCCAAGATCGGTGTCGTCACGCGAAGGATCGGACTCGATCCCCCTTCCGACCAGACCATCGTGACGCGAAAATCCGGCATGCGCGGCATCCTCGAAGAGGTCCTCACGCCCGGCACCTACAAGATCAATCCCTACGTCTACGAAGTTAAAATGTACCCCGCCGTCGTCATTCCGGCAGGCTTCGTCGGGGTCGTGACCAATCTCTTCGGCGATCAGCCGGAGGCCGGCACCGCCAAGGGCCTCTCCGAACTGGCCCACGGTGCTCACGATGGTGCCCCACCCGTGGCGGAGGGCGAAGCCGCCACATCGGCTCCCGTCGAGTTCGTCGCCGGCAGTACGCGCACACTCGCCAAACCTGGCCAGCGAGGCACGCTGAAGGATGTCTTGCAGCCCGGTGTCTACTTCATCAACCCGAAGCTCCAGAAGGTCACGCCCATCGAGATCGGCTTCAACGAGTATTCGCAGGTCAAGATCAGCGAAGACGCGAACTACCGAATCTCCTTCCCCTCTGACACGGGCTACCTCATCCGCGTCGGCGTCACGGTCGTCTGGGGAATCCATCCACAAAACGCGTCGTCCATCATTAACGACTTCGGCAACGTCGACCGCGTGCTCGACAAAGTGATCGGCCCTCGACTCAGATCCATCTGCCGAAATATCGGCTCGACCTATTCCGCGAGAGATTTCATCCAGGGAGAGAAGCGCGAGAAGTTCCAGCAGGAGATGACGAAAGAACTGCAGCGCGTCTGCCGCCGGAACAACGTCGAGGTGCTCCTGGCCCTCGTCCGCGAGATCGAGGTTCACGCCCCGCAGGGCGGCGAGAAGGGCGACGAAATCACCGAAGACCTCAAACGCACGATCCAGCAGAGCTACATCGCCATCGAAAAACAGATCACGAAGCAAGAACAGCGCGAAGCCGCCACGGTCAAGGCCCATCTCGAGGAAATCCAGAAGCAAGTGGAGATCGCCCGGGAAACGGTCAAGGCCGATACCCGCGTCATGGTCGCCAACATCGGCGCCAGCGCCGAGAAAGAAGCGGCGGAGGTCGACGCCCAGGCCGCCCTCGAGATCGCCACGATCCAACAGCAAGTCGCCGAGCTCGACGCCCAACGCATCGAGATCCTAGGCCGCGCAAGAACCGACGTGGAGAAGCTGAAAAACTCGGCCGAGGCGAAGGGCTACAAGCTGCTGGTGGACGCCTTCGGCAGCCCACAGGCGTACAACCTCTACACCTTCGCCGAGAACTTCGACCCCCAGTCGATCCAACTATTCTACGCCGGCGACGGCACCTTCTGGACCGACCTAACCCGCTTCGAAGAAGTGGGCGCGGCGAAGCTGTTGCACAAAACGCCCAAACCGACTGCAACGAGTGACGAGTAGAAAGAAACCACAGATCGCGAACTCGATGGCGGAAAGGAGCTCCGGGCCGAGTGAACAATGTGTGAGACACGAAACCAATAGCCCCTGGCGGAAGCCAGGGGTTGAATCAATGCAGCGTGCCATGCTTTCACGCGACAAAGTCGCGGGTAAGCATGTTGACACCGAAGAGGACATGCCTACACGTCTCGCTACGTGGGCCGTGAACGCATTGCGCCCGGCATATGCCACGCAAACAGGTACTTCCGTAACTGCTCAAACTCGACGTTCGCAATTTCATGCACGCCAATCGTCACAGCCTCCAAGAGCGGTTCGCCCTGCTCCCCCTCCCAACACACGACAAGCCAAGAATCTCGAAGATCGACAGACTCCACAAGCTCGGCGAGCTTCTTGCGATCCTCTTGTTTCTTGGAGACTTCGTCAGGCTCGTCGAATTCATCAACCGGCGACCATCCGCAACCACAGCCTTCAAAGCCGCCAATATAGTAAACGCCGTTCTGTTCGTGTGGCCACTTCAACGCACCGCGATCATCGCCCTCCTTTACCTCCTGGATCCAAACGCCTGGGTGGTCTTTCGACCATTCCGACTCTGGAAGCGCATCATTAGTAAACAGGTACATTGCGAGACACATACACAACACCTCAGATAAGATACTAAGGGAAGCACCACTCGCACCTCAACCCAGCTCTTCCTCACCCCCAAACTCGAACGGCCTTGGCCCAATATCCGGCGGTTGGCGTTTGGCGACGCTGGCGAGTAGGCCCAGGGCGAGGTAGCTGGCGACGAGGCCGCTGCCGCCCATGCTGACGAATGGTAGCGACATGCCGGTGATCGGCATCAGACCGATGGTCATCCCGACGTTAATCACCGTCTGCGCAAATATGAGCGCACTGACCCCCACCGCAAGCAGTCGGCCGAAGGCGTCAGTCGAGATGGACGCGATCGTCAGACCGGCGGCGACAATGATGAAGTAACAGAACAGCACGAAGAGGCAACCGACAAAACCCCACTGATGCCCGATGACGGCGAAGATGAAGTCGTTGTGTTCTTCGGGAAGCAGATCGTGCCGAAAGAACGCCCCCTCGCGAAAGCCCTGCCCCCGCAAGCCGCCGCTGCCAAGGGCGATCTTGGATTGGTTTAACTGATAGCCGGCATTGAGCCGCCAGTGTTCGTCGCCTCCGCTCTGTTGAAAGAGCGACTGGATCCTGGCACGTTGATAGGGATTCATCAGCGGCGAGAAGTAAAACGCCGGCGCCGCGACGCACCCGAGCGCCATAATCAACAACAAATGTTTGAGCTTCGCCCCGGCGGCAAAGAGCATCACGAACAACGTTGGCAACAGGAGAATACTCGTGCCAAGATCGGGCTCTTTGAGAATCAGGCCCAGCGGAATCAGCGTCAGCACGAACGGTCCGAAGAGCCCGAGCAGCGAACGGTAGTTCGTACGGTAGCGCAAATACGCGGCGAGCGCAAGGATAAAAACTACCTTGGTATACTCCGAGACCTGAATGTTGATCGGGCCGAGCGTGATCCAACGATACGCATTCCGACGCGCCTCGATCAACGGCTCCATCGGCACTTTCCGCGCAACAACGAGCATCACCAGCAACACAAGCATCAAGCCAAAAAGAGGGTAAGCCCATTG
Organism: uncultured Planctomycetaceae bacterium; assembly: GCA_964611695.1. Classification (GTDB taxonomy): domain Bacteria; phylum Planctomycetota; class Phycisphaerae; order UBA1845; family UTPLA1; genus CAZTAR01. The sequence continues at coordinate 10,010 of CAZTAR010000123.1, forward strand.
GCCGATCTGCCGGTAGCCCACCATCTGAATAAAGAGAAAACCCACGAGACCAATCGTCAGATAAGCGGACTGCCGCATGGTCTGCGTGGCGGGATTGCCGCCGCCTGCCTCACTGGCATACACCCCCAACAAGCCGACGGACGTGAGCGCCAACGCGGCGAGCAGGGCCATCAGCCCCAACAGCGGCACCATGCGCGTAATCGCCCGAATCATCGCCGTGCCGCCTTGGATGGAAGGAAAGTCAATTCACTCACTGCCGGCCCCCAAATATCCTCGCGGGCTCTCCATCAGTGCCTCAAAGAGCGCCTTTCCAACAGGCCCGGCAGTGCGACCACCGCTGCCCCCGTATTCCACAACCACGGCAAGGGCAATCGTAGGATGGTGATAGGGTGCGAACCCGGCAAACCAGGCATGCGTCGGAATCTTGCCGTCTTTCGGATGGGGCAAGGGGAACTTCTTGACTGGCTTCCTCTCGACACACTTCGCATTACGCGGCAGGGCAAGCATCTCGCGGGCGGCCTCCACCGTCGGCGCAACGACCGACCGTCGTTCGACCCCCGTGTCTTCATTTGCTCCGCCCGGTTCGCCGATCTCGAAGGTGAATCGCCGCTCGGTGATCCGTGGCACACACTGCGCGCTTCCTGTCTTGCCGCAAACCTCGATCGTGTCGAGCCGTGAATATTTATACGCCGTGCCACCCGGCTCATTGACACATCGATACACCCCGCGGCGCGCCAGGTCCCATGCGGCCCGCGGAATACTGTCGAACCCGATCGCAGGCCGAAGGCGGCCATCATTGGCAATCAGCGTTGGCGCCCGATACTGACCCTGGGCCAACGTCGCGAACATGTTCGCGGCTTGCAGGGGTGTCATGAGAATCTCCCCCTGGCCGATGGCGTAGTTCCGCCCATCCGCCTGCCTGAAGCTGCGATTGCGCTGTTCCCGCATCCACGTGAGCGTTGGAATCAGGCCGAGCCGTTCCTCGATCAGCCCCGTGCTTTGCCGCGCATCGTCATCAAGGGACTCGCCCCGCACAAAGAGGCGATAGAAATCCGTCAATCGCTTAGCGCCGATTCGTTGACCGAGGTTATAGAAGTAGACGTTGCAACTATTCTTGATGGCATCCTCGGCATTCATATCCCCATGGCCCGGCATGTGGCGCCAGTG